>NZ_CP115468.1:1714096-1884096 GCF_028462125.1 Leptospira sp. GIMC2001
GAGAGACATACCTTATTCATCTCAGGAATATCCGGAGATTTGGTATCTCAATACACAAGACCTGATGCCAATCTATTAAATGAAGTAGCGATCAATGATTCTCTATCCGAACAGAATGAACAAGATCTTGCGTACATTATGATGGTCGGATACAATGAAGTCAAACGTGATCTAACACTTGTATTGGATGGAATACCGACAGTTTCAATCCTTCGTGCGGGTTATACAGTTGTTGCACCCGTTAAACTATTTCTCTGGATAGGATTAATGCTTCTTGTGATCTATATTGCGATCAATATATCATCAGAAATCAAAGTTATTTCCAGATTTGCTTCTGCACTAGCTTTAGTTCCATTCCTCTTCATCAATATCTACAGTTGTTCACCGCTATTTTACGGTGGAGCTTCTGGCGAAGAAGGAGTTCCTCCTTGGCTCCTCGGACTTGGAATCCCAGCTGATACACAAGGTGTGAACTCACCAACCACCACATCTGGTGGAGGCGGTGGCGGAAGTGCCAGCCAAGAAACCGCTAGAATCCCAGGAATGTTCTTTATGCATCCTGACCATTTGGGTAGCATAACCATGCTTACAGATGGATATGGTAATGTTCTCGCAGGTGGTGAAATGGGTGGAAAATCACATATAACCTACAAACCATATGGAGAAATACTAAGAACTGATAGTTATGGACCCGATGTATCTAAATACAAATACACGGGTCAGGAAGAAGACATGGAATCAGGGTTATATTATTATAAAGCAAGATACTACGATCCAGCTATGGGTAGGTTTATGCAGAATGATACCGAAGTGAATGCGCTGGAACCGAACGGAATGAATCGTATGATGTATGTTAGTGGAGATCCAATATCGTTTCGTGATCCCAGTGGTAATATTTGTGGAGCTAATGTCTTTAGTGCTCTTGCGTTAGTTTTTTTAGGACCAGTTATAGGTTCTTTCGTTGCTGCCGGAGGTGGAGTGTCAGGTAACCATACAGGCGGAGGCAGTTGTTCGAAGTTGCCCAATGAAAAGCATGCATTAGGATTTTTAATTTTCTTTCGAGCACAGACTATAGCCGATCCCGGAGAGAAAAATGCATTGTTATATATGGGTATGATGTATATAGAAGGGTTAACAGGTAAAGGACCTTCACCGCTTGGAAAAATGAGTAGAACGGAACTCCAACTGTTTTTGCTTCTTGAGCAAAATACCACAAATCTAAACCCTGCAATATATTTTGCAATTTATTCGATGATGACAACAGGAGTTTTAAATCCAAAAACAGCCATTGACACGGCTTCAATGCATCATGATCATTTTGGTCCGAAGATATTAGACCCGAATAACCGTAGAGCCAATTCTCAATGGATGGGGCGAGCGAAAACCGCAGCCTTTAGTCATGATTCTTGGAGTTCAAATTATAAACGGGAATACGAAGCCGCTGGGCATTGTGGTAGAGCTAGAGCTGGTTGCGCTACTATCAATTCCATTGGGACTACAATCGGTAACGCAGTAACAGCTGCCGTAGGTAGTATAACATTTAGCATTGCAAATGGTCTAACTGGTCTTGGGACTATACGAGAATCTAGGTACTACATAAGAAAAGCCAGAGGTAAAATAAAGTTATGAATAAAGAAATAGTTATGCTACTATGTGCGACACTAATTCAATTAAATTGTGCGACAGAAAGAAAGGTTTGTTTCGAAAAATTCGGTGTGAGTTCGGATGACGGAAGTAGGAATATTTCATGTATTATGGCTTATGGAATAGGTGAAGATGCGAAGAATGAGAATCTGCCAGAATTTGTTCGAAGAAATGCAGAATTGAATTACGAAGCGGCACTAAGTCTCTGTTACTATGGATTTATTGTTGAAGCCGAATGTGGAAAAGAGTCAAATATAATGCTAAACCCTGAATTTAGAAACCCATTGTGGTAAATACTTTAAAAGAAAAATATTTATATTTAGCGAATGTTAAAATTGTATTATTTATTGTAAGTCTCGATAAAAATAATTCCTTGAATGTTTTGTCCTTTATGTTGGATAACAACCACGAAAGATGAACACAAAGGATTTGATTTAACTTTGCCGCTGGTGTAGGTGTTATGGGAAATTATAATGGAGGTGGCAGTCGCTGTTATAAAGAAATGCCTCAGGAAGAACAGGCTATTTTATCTTTATTGCTCCCTTATATCACAAATATTGAAGGAGAAAATGAAAGAAGTCAAGCTGAATTTTTTACTTTTATTTATACACGATCACTGAGTGGATCAGAGCCATCTCTGCTTGGAGAATTGACCAGAGATGAATTAACTTTGCTACTAATTTCTGAAAATGAAAATAGCAATAATCCAATATTATATGCATCAATCTTTCTTAGCATGACACATAATGTTGGTAATGCTAGATCGTCTGTCGATAAAGCATCTTTTTATCACGATCAGTATGGTTCTAATGTTCGAAGACCTAAGAATAGAAAGGCGAATTCTAAATGGATGGGACAAGCAAGATCAGCATCATTTAGTCATGATACATGGAGTCGAAATTATAAGCGAGAATGGAATGCAACGAAAGGGAGTTGTAGAGATACAAGGGATTTATTTGCAACGGTTAATACAATAGGAACAACAGTCGGTGATGCGGCGATGGCTTTAATGGGTATGATATTGTTCAGTATAGCTAATTCGATTATACGATTACAAAGAGGAATCAATCGTAACCGCTATAAAAATTCTAATATAGCCAGGAAGTGGAAATTGTGAATAAAATGAAATTGTTATTTTTCATTCTAATACTTATTAATCATTGCACTACACAAAGAGATATGTGCCACTCAAGATTAATTACTTTTAGAGGAAAATCCTTTGATGCATGCAGTCGATATTTTGGTTATGAGGCAATATCAAGAAATGGCGGAGCTGATCGTTCAGAAAGAACGGTTGATAATTTGAAGAATTATTTTCTTCTAGACTGTCTTACTTTAATAGAAGAAGAAAAGCAATGTGAAGGAGAATCAAACTTAATTCCTCATATAGGATATTAAGGAAAATTAAGTTTGTGTGTCTCGCTTAGCACCACTTAGCACCTCGTAAAAACTAATTCATTGTAATTTTTTTCAGTTATGCTGGATAAAAATTACAACTGAGGCTCGTAAAAAAATAATTGGACTTATTGTCTGTTAAGGTAGATATTTATTCGATTTGAAAGAATTAACGTTTTGAAATTGAAACTAAAACAGGAGTATATATAAAAAAAATTGGGAAAATCACAAAATATTGAAAATATCCTTTCTATTTGAATATAGTGCGATCCTGATACGATAAGAAAAAAGATTCAATCTAAAATCAGAATCTAAGCTACTTTCTGATATGAGTAAATATGATAAAGCCCATTCAATACAGGAGTCGCAACTAACTTAGAATCTGGTGGTTTCTCTATAACAGACGGAATGGGAGTTTCCTTGTTTATAGCGATATGAGTTCTATGGTTGTTATAGAATTGAATAAATTCATCTAACTTTGATACTAGAAGGTATTGATTGACTGGAATAAAGTAATCTAAGAACTCTTCTTTGCAGGTTTTGACAAAACGCTCAGTGTATCCGTTCTACCGAAGAGAAAGAATCGAAGCTTTCTCATGTTTTACTTTAACTTTCCCAAGAAAACGAGTGATGCGTTTACCGAAAAGTGAATCGTTATCAGATATAACATATTTGATCTAAAGATCGGATTGAATAGCTTTTCGAATTGATAGAGTAATATTTACTAGCTAAAGCTATTAATTATCCAAAATTTTTCATTTTGAGTCAAAATACTATCATAATGAATCAAATGATAGTTTTAAAATAATATAAATATAATAAAATAAATTAATAGGCATTCAAATCTAATTTCTTAAAGTTGACTCATGTCTTTACAAAAGCTAGAAAATCAGCTAAGCATCACTTCTGAGGGCTTACCATTGGCGTATAACGCAACTATACAGCAATTCCTAGACTTTCAGAGAATAGAGGGTCGAACCTTGTCTCCAGAGTCGATAAAGCAATTCCTAGCACAACCGAAGAAGAAAGGATATGGAAATTATTCTCCTGCATCAATTGCGCTTCGGAAAACAGCATTGTTCCAAGCAATTAAGAAGATGACATTTGATTCTAGGGTAAGGGCGGCACTTGTTGAAGAATCTAAAACTATTAAAGTAGCAAAAATTGAGAGAACTATTCATTCAGAAAAGACCTTATCTGAAAAAGAAATCTCGAAGCTCATCAAAGATACATTAAAGATAGAAGGTCGGGGATGGAATCGTGGTAACAAAAGGGAAAGGTATGCGCTCATAATAGAATGCTTGTCTATTACTGGATTGCGTATTTCTGAATTAATTCATATCAAGCTAAAGGATTGTAAAAAACAAAAAGGTATAGTTTATATTCAAATTATGGGCAAGGGAAGTAAGCCTAGGAGAATATTTATCCCAGAAAAACTTTTTGATAAGATCAAGCTAGAGTTTAACTCCAATGAATACCTTTTTACATCAGTTCAAGGTAAAAAATATAATAGAGCGATGCTATACCAAGATATCCGAGACCTAGGAATTAGAATTCTGAACAGAGAAATTGGATTACATACATTTCGTCATAGCTTTGCTACTCGCGAGATTAAAAAGAGAGGATCAGTTAAAGCTGTTCAGAAGTATCTAGGTCACTCTTCTTCAGCGATTACTGAGCAGATGTACAACCATGATGAAATAACTCCTGAGGATCTGTTTAAATGAAGAAAGCTATAGCTAAAAAGAAGGGAAGACCTACTAACCCTAAATTGATTCCAACTGTAGCGGTATCGATACGATTACCTGAGCCATTGTTGAATAGCTTAGATGAAATATCCACGAAGGAGGGCAGATCAAGAACTAGGCAGATTGAAATGATTGTTAAAAACTTTGTAGAGAATTATTAGTTATGAGATTGAGGGGCATTATTCGTATTTTCTTAATAAAGAAAAGCTCGCAGACATAGATCTAATTTTCTATGAATTACGAGCTTACTGCTGTCCGTATCCGTGTTTAAATCATCTACTTACTTCTAGAATACCTTATTATTTATTTCCTCCTTAGTTTCTAGGTAATGTATCTTTATTCGGTTACGCCTGCTCGGAAGTTGTGCGAGTAGATATGAAATCTCTCTTAGCAACGAGTCTATATCAAATTCCATACTGCGGATGATGTAATCTAACCGGCTAATTTCAACTCTACTCTTCAGATTGTTAGTTATAGAGGATGGTAATGTTTCCAATAGTCTTTTCCACGATTGAAGAGTTTTGTCTGACAGCGGGGTTGATTTAAATCTGTTTCTCAGGTAATTTGTAATATTGTCTGGCGTATCTCGTAGACAAAGTTCAAGAATCTTAGCTTTGATTCTTATTGTCTGTATATCTATGATGATTCCGTCCTCATTACCCTTTAACTTATATCCTAGGAATGTCTGTTCCTTTCTTATATCCGTCGAAATATTTGGGGTTTTCTCTGATATGAGAAGGTTTGAATTGTTAAGGGTGCTTTCTACCCATTCATTGATTTGTTTTACATAATTATCCTCCTCGAACGTTATGAATATATCATCTGCATATCTATACATCTGAACATTTGGGAATTCTTTCCGCATTGGTTTATCTAGCACATGATCCAGAAAAATATTACATAAGACAGGACCATGTATACTACCTTGAGGTACGCCTGGTAGCTTTACTTTCTTCCCATCAATAACACTGTAACTTTTTAAGGATTTACGTATCAGTCTCAGAAAGTCTGGATTTGATATCCTATTTTCAATGATCCCTAGAAGCATATTTGTATCAATTGAAGCAAAACATTTATTAATATCCAGTTTGAGAAAGTATTTCGCAGATTTAGACTGTGAAATAATCAACTCTACACCTTTCTTAATACTTCTGCGTCGACGATATGCGAAACTTTCTGGATAAAAGGAATCATCAAATATCTCATTTAGAATCAATGAAATGTACTTTTGAATAATCTTATCCTGCGTTCGATATGAATAAATAATTCTCTCCTTTCCACTGGTAATAATTTTAGTTTGCTGTGCACGACCAAATTCATACTTATTACTTCTACACTTGAGAATCAGATCTTTACAAAGAGAAGGATTGTTTTTCCATTCAGCTATGGCATTTTTCTGCTCCTTTGTTTTCCTTTTCAGTAGGGATAAAAGTTGTTTAATCATGTTAACGTGGAGCTTTTCGACAGGATTATTTATAATCTTACCTCGCAAAAGGTATTCTGCTTTAACTACTTTCAATGAATCTTCAAGAGATAGTAGATTATTAATCATTAAATCATTCATTTGTTAAGTTTATGCTCCCCATAATACCTTTTATTTTCATCGAACAGTAAATATTTTTATCCTATCCCTAATAGACAGGATAAAAATGTCTCAAAAATACTAAAGCAAAATGTAGATATTTTTGAAAAAATAAATGTTAAATTAAAATATTACATTAAAGGAGCTTTAATTTTAACAAAATTTTTCAAATTATAATCATCATCTACATAATAATTAGCATGTATGCATGGAAAATTGGAATATATAACGATATCAACTTTATATCCACTCCATCTTCCTCTTCCGACAGCCTGTTCTAATATAGCTGAAGTGAAATCAAATTGTATGTTCCTAATTGTAATATTTTCTGATACGGCTAAATAAGGAAAAGTAATCCCTTTATATGTATGCATTTCCGATTTACATTTATCATAATCTTTGATCGTTTTATATGGAAGATTAAGCTCGGCTGAAATCAAACGGATATAATGGACTGGAGGATTCATAGTACCTGCTATTAGTATATTTCGTCCGATTAGTACATTGCTAGATTCCGTAGCTCCTAGGTTCAAATCAATTTCTAATTCCTTATTCTTGTAAGTTATTATAGCATAACCTAATTTTTTATATTTATTGATTACACTTTTATATTGATTATCGTTTTTCTTTATATTATATTTAGAAAAACTAAAGTCACCGAATTGTCTTATTTTGGCTCTAATTTTTGGTATTGGTAATTCATAGTGAACAAATCTTTCTCCAAATAATTGAGAATAGATAGTTTCGGAAGGTGTGCCAGATAAAATTATTATCTTTTTATTTGGAAAATCAAAAGTCTTAATGAATTCTATAGAGTTGCCAACCCGCGTAAAATATCTACTATTTAAAAAATAATTAAGCTTCTCGGATATATTACTAAGAGCAGTATCTTCTTTGCTTAGATACTGAAATGCTTTCAATTCTTGAAATTCATCAATAATATTTTCCACTTTTTCTAGTAATTCTTCACTAAACTTTGGAATTCTAGTAATGTAACCAGATTTTGTTTTCTTTACTCGTTTACAAAAGGTTTCGAATTTTTTTATCTGAGAATTACTCAAATTAGATAATTTGATTTTTTCTAGAAGGATCTCTATTTCATTTATTTTTATAGAATCAGAATTAAATCTTGCTTTTATTAAACACTCATCAAAAATAATTAAGTCAAATTTTTCCATGTCCGCTTGGGAAAAATAAGAGAAAAACCGCTTATGAGTTATTTTTAATATCGGATACTTGTTAAGTGCTTCTCCAACCTGTATACCAAATTTTGTATGTGCAATAACTCGTGGATCATCAGGATTCCTTCTTTTTAATTCCGCATAATAACGTCTTCGAGATAATCCTTTTATCTTCACTATTCTATCATCGATATCAAGAATATCAGGACGATTCGGATAGGCGTGACCTACACGTATTGAATCAATATTATCGATACGTAGACAAACTATCAAAACTCGCTTCACTTTATCATTTAGCATTGTTGGTATTTTTTCCAATAATTTCGTTTTACCAACTCCAGTTTTCGCATTGATAAGGTGAACAAGATTATCATTTGAATGAAAAACATTTTTGAATATTCTACTTAATATTTTTCTTATACTCGATAATTTTTCTCTTTGAAATGAAATTAAACCATTTCGTTTAATAGAAGATGTAAGATCTGGAGGTAATAAAAGATCTTCAAGTTTTAAACCATATCCGAGTGCTTTTTTTCTGGTTCGTATTCTAGTAGCAAATGATTCATATTTTTCTTTGTGATAATTATAGAGTAAATTTAAATCAACATCATTTCTATCAGAAATATTAGGTAATTTGCGACTTCCAGCACTATAGCCCAAAAAACAAGATAATTGAATATCTAGTTTATCAATTCCTCTTAAATCATTCAATTCTTGTCTTTCGCAATACTTAAAAAAGTTATTGGTATCTGAAGTATAATACTTACTCCAAAACAAAGATTCAGCCATAATTTCATTTTTTTCAGCAAATTTTTTGATACTAGATTTATAAATAGCTTCCAGTGCGATTATGAGACTTCGGTTCCTTGGTAAATAGATGAGTGTATGGAAATGGGGAAGGTATTTTTTATCCTTATTCTCAAATCCTGGAAATGTGTATTTTACGAATGAGAGTCCTTTTCTTTGAGAACCTTGAAAATAAAGGATATCTAATTCTCTAAACGTATCTTGAATAACCTCTTTTAGTTGATTATGATCGAGATAACCATAACCAGAGATAAATTCTGATCTGAAAGTAATAAAATATGGTATATATATCCCTTTGTATACTTCAGCTACCGTATTCGCCTTATTAATTAGGTTATTTAAGCTACTATGATTTTGATTAATCATTACGGCTCTATCAAAGTCATAGTTCTCATCAAAGTTCGACTCTGAACCTGTAATCGCGGGGTTTATATAAAAGCTTTTAGTTGCTTCGTTTTTATCTAGTGGTTTAAATGAACCATTTGTTAATAATGTTGTGGACATAGTTGTGGCCTACAGGTTATATAATTTTAAAAATTTTAAATCGGGCGACTGACAAGATTCCAGAAGCCCACATATTTAAAGAATTCTCTTGGCTCAGGAATCGATTCATCGATTCAAAAGCAAAGAAGGAGGATGTATTTTGTTATTAACAATGAAAATCAGCTCTTCATTCAAATTAGAAAATCCATCCAGTAAATTAGTAGTCTCCAAACTGCTAGACACGATGGTGCCTAGTCATTTAGTTCGGAAAATACACTGATTTTGCGTTAGCTGCCATTAATAACTACCTCCAAAAGGTAATTATTTTATGTGTATGGTGTAAATTTCTTTAAGAGCAGAGTCTAGATTCATATCCCATGAGCGTACATAGGTAGAATTAACCTCCAAACTCTCTTTAAAATGCCATCTAAGCTGACCTAAATCATCTTCTAGATTGAAAACTTTTATTTGAGTTGGTACATACCTCACCCCTTGACATAGAATTTGGTTTTAATCATTCTAAGAGAACTAAAAGTTCTAAGGTGAACGGGGCGAATTAAAAAATGCGTCCTAGCGACGAATGTCACTAATTTTCAATGTATTTTCAATCGTTATTTTTGTCAAAAATAAAATTATAGATTTATGAAAAAAAAGCATAGCGCTTGCTATAATAAAATAAATAAAATAATATATAAATATTAACTTTAGTGAGCTTTAAATAAATGAATGAGGTTTTTATAAGGACATAGTATAGTATAAAATTAAATTAATATTAAAAGAATTTTAAATTTACTTTCTTATGTTTTCGCATAGTTTAATGAATTGGAGACAAAAAACAGATAGATTCAATTAAGAGTTATTAAAATATTAACTCTTTTTAATTGTTCTCTTTCGAGTTTGAAATTTTTTCTTTATTGGACGACTTGATAATCCTGGAACATCTAGTAACTCTTTGGGATGAATTCCTAGAGCATCAGCAATAATAAGAAGGGATTTTAGTGACGGCATACCTTTACCAGATTCTATTTTCTGATAGTTTCGGACACTTAGCTCCATACCAGAGACAGATTCTTGACTCATGTCTCTATCTTCGCGAACTTTTCTAATTTTTTCTGTAATTTCTACAAGTATTTTATCGTAATTTTCAGCCACATTTAAATTTTAATGCATATCTGTTAAATTAGCCACGATATGAATATCACGATAAAAAAGACGTAATAGTGTTGACTTTTATTTAGAACTTTAAATCCTTTTACATAAGGTCAGGTATATGAGTAAAAACTATTGTCCCTCGTGTAATGGAGAACTAACTTTTTGGAATACTTCAAGAACGCTATTTGAAGGTGCAAAAATCTGCGTTTCTTGTTTTATGACATCCCATAAAAAGAAAATTAAGAATCTTGCAGATCTCAGAGTAGCGGTTCAAGCTCCAGATCCAATATCTTCAAATATCAAAGATAATCCCGTAGATTCCAATCTTAATGAAAATATAACTATTTTATCAGAAACGAAAGGTTTTAGCTTTCTAAAAGCCTGTTTCGGATTTACATTGTTAGCACCTATTTTAGGACCCATGGGCTTACTTTGTGGTTTATGTGGATCAGGAAAAACTAAAACAACGATTATCAAGAAATAATTACAGTGCTTTTAACTAAATTTTTTAATTATACTAGGATCAAATTATCATACTTTCCTTTTATGTGCCACCAACTTCCAGAGAGAAGTTTTTTTTATAAGGATACTCAGTTTCCCGTATGTGCTAGGTGTACTGGTGTTTTCATTGGGCAAGTAGTGGCTTTCATCATGTTATTTTTTACTCAAAGTAAAGTAGAATTTTATTATGCTTTTGTCCTTGTTATTCCAGCGATAATCGATTGGTGTTTTCAACAGTACTTAGGCATTTCATCCAATAATCAGAGAAGAATAATAACCGGATCAATGTTGGGCTATGGATATATATTTATATTAAGCAATATCTTTATATTAGTATGGAATTTATTAAAAATAGGAGAATATTAATGAATCTAAATTTACATAGGCAATTATGCACTTTAATTTTAATTCTACTTTCTTTAAATTGTGCTACCAATTTAGAAAATTTAAGAAAATTAAATCATCCGGTACTTAAAATTATTGGAACACCGATCTATTTTCTTTCTCTTAAAGAGTATGGTAAAGTTTTCTATTTGCTCCTCGAGGAAGATGGCTCAGTTAAAACTGATTTTGAATCTCTATCGAATTGTAAAGAATGGGATGTTCTAGATTCTTTTGGATCAACTTTTATTTTATGTGGTGAAGAAAAATATAGTTTATCTACACACCTGGTAGATGGATGGTCTGGAAGAGTAAATTCTTTATACGATAAGAAGATTATGACTGACGGAAGTTTGAATTTTAAAACATTTCAAGGTAAGCCTTTGATTGATATGTTCACAAAAAATGCAGAATCAAAAGGTCATGATTTATCACGTGTGATAAAAAAAGAGCAAGTTTTCACTGACTGGGGGTTCGCTTACGTATTAATCGGAGATGATTCTTTAAAAAAGTTTCAAGAATTTATAGCAAGTGAAAGTGGTCAAAACGATTTGGCTGATGAAAAGTTAGTGAGGAAATATAGTCCTGAGAAAATATTAGATTTAAGAGTGAAAGAAAATGAAAAAGATTTCTCTTTCCTTTATTTCAATGTATTAGCTGATCCAGATTTGCAATTTAGAGCAACACCAGAAAATGAAAATCTTCGCCTATCAGAATTTGAGAAAAAATATAAGGATCTGCAACCATTAAAATCTAAAAAATTTCTTATTTTTCAAGCAAAACCGATTTTTAGTGATTATGATACTAAAAAGAGAGCATTTAATCTATATATACAAAGTGAGTATGATGGAGGATTTCAAAGAATATTCTCTCCACCGATAGTTTTAAAGGTAGATGTTGAAAAATATGAGGAGATATTAGATTTCGATAACGTAGAATGTATAGCTGATTATGAAGTAATCACAAAGAAAGAGAAGGCATATTTTCCTAGATATGCTAGGATACTAAATGAAGAAAATTATGAGCAATATAAAATAAATTACAAAGCTGAGTTACCTTACACTATTGAAAAAAATATCACGTACAGGCAGATTAAACTAAAAGTTTTAAATTATAGAATTTATTCCTCTTACTCAGGAAAGTCATATTGGAAACAATAAATTCATTTAAAATTTATTAATCTAAATGAGAAATAGATATGACATGTATCGAACTAAACAATTGAAACAAGAAAAGTATTGAAGAAGGGTTCACTGGTGTAGAGAACAACTTTGATCCTATTGGGAGATTTATTGATAAATTATTACGCATGTTATTGTATAGCCACCCAGACTTTAAATTAAAATAAATAAAGATGAAGTGTGGGGAAGTTGTATTCTATTCTTATCTTCATGAAATCTACAAGGATGATGATAGACAGAGAGATTATAACATATCTGTGAAAATTAAATCGAGATTGAAGTTGTTGAAACAATCTACGGATATGTTTGAGAACGAACTTTACGGTTGTCGGTACGTATATATTATCTATTCATAATTACTCTCCATCCAAAATCTCAGGGTAAAAATTAATTTACCCAAGTTCTTCAAGTTCGGACAAATAATCTCTCTACCTTTTCGTAATCAGTTCATGACAACGATTTGAGCTTCCAAACTTTAGTTTTATTTTGATCAGTTTCATGTTTAAATAATTTTGATTTCACTAAAAAAACTTTTGTTCAAATGTTTTCATGGTTTTTTTGATCCCACATGTAATTATATGAAATCGAAACTATTTTTGCTCAATTATATACTTTTCGATAGTATATCATATAGATTATTTAATCTATCTTGAATCCCTGTTTCAAAATTAGAATATCTTTCAAAGTAAAAACCACCTAAAATAAAACACAACTCTTTGAAAGAGTGCTTAGGTAGGAAATTAAATTTCCTCTTTTGAATATTAGAAACAAAATCTGTAAATATCGGATGGGACGAACATTCAGTGAGATACTCATTTAACAAAAAGATATCCTTATTTTCGATTAAGATGTTATCTATCGCATTCAGATAAGTAATGGTAATAAAATGGCAAGTCATTTCCTCTATGAGTTTCTCCGCTTCCATCGGTGAAATGTATCCAGATCCCGAATTTATTCTGAGATTATTTTTTTCTGTAAACCAAGTGTAAAACATAAAATTAAGCTCCTCTACTTTCTTAATTAGTAATCGGATAGACCTTTGTTCTACATATTTATGAATATATCCTACCCTAAATGCATTACTAACTTATTTGAGGAAAAAGATGAATCGATTTCAAATCTGCAAACAAAAATGTAATCCATTGGCGAATATCTTACTTTTTCTAAGGATTTCCTTTTTTCATTTTGATTTTCTGATATCAAGACCATTTTAGCATCATTACTTTTACGACCGAAGATACAGTCTGGCAACTGTGACCCTTAAATTTGCAAATTGCTTAAATCAATAGCGAGGTAATTTCCGACTCAATGTTTAACCATAATCGCATATTTCCAATTAACAATGTAGAAGACTTATCTCGACATCTAGGTAAAAGACGATTTGAATGAATTACTTGAAACTCCGATCCAGAATGACTAGGTTTAATTCATAACCATTTTTGAAGTATATTTAATTCCGCATCATTTTCGCTGCGTCGAAGATCGAAACATAACATTCTTTTTACGTCAGAAATGCAAATTGAAAAATACGGAACTCTTTGCTTTCCGTATTTTCTCGTCCTTAACCTGATTCCAGCCAGCTTCAAAAAAAAGATGATATAAATCTTATAGGATTTTCGATATGGTTCTCCGTAACATTGAATAAATTAACACTTCAAGATATAGCGGACAGTATAGGAAAGAATAAATCCAAAATCTCAAAAGAGATTCAGAGGAATTCTGGAAAGGAAGGAAACCGTTATAGAAAGGCTCATAGCTTTACTCTCATAAGAAAAATTATTTTTAAGAAGTTTTTTCGTTTAATCCCATCCGTACTGAGGCTTATAGAAAACGACTACACTAAAATTAGTCATGAAAAAATATATAAACTTATATACTTAGATAAAGATCTAGGAGGAACTCTCTATAAGCATTTAAGACAGAGTAATAAAACAATAAGAATAATATTTGCATCCGGTAAAATCTCAAAATTATCAATAAAAAACAGGGTTTCCATAATGAAAATGGATTACTTCGTGGGCATGGGACGGTACCGAAGGGACAGGAAAGGAGGGACAGGAAATATTAAGCTTTTAAATTAAATATAATTGATTCTAGTTCAAAAAAACTGCGTATATAGTTGATATTTAGATCACGAAAAAAATTCAAATGCCTATCATCATGTGCAATACCTAGAAAATGTAGACCAAAATTAATTGCAGAGTGGTAATCAGCAGGAGAATCACCGATATATAAAATCTCATGCTTATTAATTTCTTTCTTGGAAAGAATTTCAAAAGTAGGTATGAAAACATCAGGATGTGGCTTATGAACTGATGTATGCTCAGCCCCTTGAATATTAAAGAAAAGATTTTGATCAATTTTCATATCTTTTAATTCATTCATTACAACATTGAAGCTGGAAGATGTAAGAATTCCAAAGTGGAATAGTTTTTGATAGTCACGAACAAAATTAAAAGCATTCGCATGGGGTCGATTTAGATCGGCTTGTTTGTATTTATTGTAAATCTCCCATAAGTAATTCAAATCAGTGGTAAATTTACCAAATAATTTTAATAAGAATTTATCGGCTGGCAAACCCCAAGCCAAGTCAATTTCTTTATCTGAAATATTGCATTTAAATACTTCACTATATATTCTCTTTATAGTTTTATATCGAATTTCTCTAGTTTGGACAAGAGTGTCATCATAATCAAAGATTAAGGTTTTATATTTTCTATTCATTGATTATTCGTAGCAAACATATGTAAGACAAAATAGCATTACGGAAATTTCTTAGACTCAAAATTATTTTTAAGGTAGAAGGGAAGGGAATCATTCCTAATAAAGCCATAGCTATTTAAAGAAAAAACAAATTGTATTAAGTTTCAATTTAGAAATAACTTATGAAGATTTTTAATATGATTAATTTGAATTTCTTGTAAGCCAATTTTAGCCGCAATTTCTGACCATTTTAGAATAGCTTCCTCAACCTCTTTGATTATTTCTTTTGGTTTTTTGATATCAGCAGCTTTTGCGGCTTGTAGTAAGTCATCTAGTGTAAAATTTCCCCTTTTTCCGTTACAAGACATTTGATGTTGTTCGATGAATTTATTCCCCGGTTTATAACTGAAGCACAAATCATATGCTGGAGTTAATTGCCATTCACCATTTCCAAACATTAAAAATGCATGATTTTTTGTATGATCATCTTGGTTCCTAGTACATATATTAAAAACCATACGCTTATACATTTCATTTAAATCTACTTGAGAAAGTTTTAAATCCCGAATTGTTTGAAAGATTCTTTCATAGCCAAAATTTCCTGGGGGATCTCTATCTAAATGCGTCATTCCAGCAAAAGTTAAAACATGAACTTTTTCATTCCCATCAATTCGATCAAAACGTTTTGTCATAAAATGTGCTTTTTCACCATCTTGTAACAACCGAAATTCCATTACGTTAATGCCTGCTTCATATGCCATTTCGTTGTAAGCATATTCAATTCTACCTATTTGTTTTGATGTGGCATGCTCTTCATTCTCAAATTCATCAAATTTTATTATCCAATGCTCAAAACCTTCAGGAACATTTGTCTGACCTGATAAAACTTGTTTAGTGTCATCATTAATTGCTATAATAGCTTTTGCTTTCGCTCCTCCAGCACTAGTACCTACAGATATTAATGTATCTATTCCTTTCTCATTGATATTTGTATTAAAAGGAGATTGTCCCAAAAACCGTTAGAAATCAATTAGGCGGATAAAGATATATTCATCTCTGTAAAGTTTTCTTCAATTACTTTTTTATTGGCTAAATAATTGGATAGAAATTTTTCTATTTCTTTGTATCCTTTTACTTTTCTGAAATGAAGCTCTTGTGCATATAGGAGAGCTGCTGTCCATCGTGTTGTCATGTCTCGATTTTTACGCCACCTTTTTACTCGGTTCATTTGAAATCTTGGATGTGAAAAGGCTGAATCAATGGGATTCGTTGATTGAAATGTTTTTCGAATTTCGATTGGTAATTGGATTCTATGACAAGTCAATAGATTGTCTTGACCTTCTAACAGACTCATCTTAGCTGTTTCACTGATATTCCCTAACCAATGTTCCATTGCTTTCAAAGATTCTTTAGCCTTCGAGTATTCATTCAAATTGAAAATTGCTTTATATTCAATTTGAAATTCATCATGATATTCTTTGGGCAAGCACGCTTTTATATTTCTCATTTTATGTAAAATACACCTTTGGTGATCATAGTTTTCACCAAAGTATTGCTTAATGCCTTTCTCAATTCCTTTTGAACCATCTGAGACAACCAAAACCCGTTCAGTAAGTGAAATTTCACGATCTTGTAGTTTCCTTAAAGCAGATAATACTATTTCAGAATGTTCACTTGAGCCTTGTACCACCGACAAAAAATGCTTGTGTCCTTCTTTATCTACACCTAATACAACTACTATCACTTCATCCGCTACATGAATACCATCAATGAAAATGGAAAAGAATTCTTTGCCTGGAAATTTTCTCGTATTCAGTTTGTTAAAATGTGCTCTAGAAGCATTTACAAATTCTCTGGATATCTTTGATTTTGAAACTCCAAGTTGCTCAGATACATCTTTCAAGCATTCT
This sequence comes from Leptospira sp. GIMC2001, assembly GCF_028462125.1. Taxonomy (NCBI): domain Bacteria; kingdom Pseudomonadati; phylum Spirochaetota; class Leptospiria; order Leptospirales; family Leptospiraceae; genus Leptospira; species Leptospira sp. GIMC2001. The sequence goes on from NZ_CP115468.1 coordinate 1,730,765, forward strand.
CTAAATCGCCGTGTCGTTAGACCAGATACCATCAGTTTGAAAACAATTTCTCCAAGATCTGCTTCGGATTTTAAATTTGCATAGCTTTCTAGTAAAACTTCTTGTCCAGATTTTCTGACTCTTGGTTTTTTGATTTTATGTTTCTGACCCAATATTGGAACAAAAACATTCTCTGAACCTGCACGATATGCTAGACTTTCTTCTACTTTACGGCTAAATCTTTTTCCGCATAGGGCTTCGATTTCCTCTTCCATGATCTCTTGGATAAATTCTAAGGATTTTTTTCGGATTTCAGTTTCTATGTTTGATTTTAAAAAAGATCGAAAACTATCAATATTCGATTGACTATTCGATGTGGTTGTGTTTTTATTTTTCATTGGTGGAACCCCTTTATGATTTTGTTGTCCAAAACTATATTATGGACGGGTTCCGCTTTTTTCAATTCCTAACGGTTTTTGAGTCTAGCTCTATTAAAAGCTTCTCCTTCGTTTAATGCAGATTGAGCCAACTCAACTAAATCACTGACTTCGAAATGAATAGGAGTATTTAACTTTCTAGTTTCAAAATCAGGTTCGTATTCAAGAGCACCCATTCCTCGTGTGCTAATATAACATAACCTTTCTAAAGGTGTTAGATCTTGCAGTTTTTTTCCATGACGTGCTAGGAATGTATCTAGTAGTCGATTTCCATATTTTTCAGGTAAGCTGTCTGCTATGAAGCCGGGAAGTCCTTGAAAAGTTTTTGTACTTTTAAGGGTAGGGAATTGATAGATTTTATTTGAAAGGGGAACCATTAATGGGCTTACTTCTAAGCCCGATTTCACAAACTCTTTATCATATTCAAAAGTTGCATAACCACTTGTAGAATCCCATAGGAGAGCACCAACTCGTTCTCCCCATAATTTAACTACAACTGGAGCATTCATTTCTAAAAATCTCTCTTTGTAAGTCCTAATTTTCTACTTGATGGCTTAACTAGCTCAAACTTAGATTGTTTATTACTTTTAGACAATTGACTTAAATGTGAGGGTGGAGGTGGATTTAAAAGGGGAATCAACCAATCCGTAAAATCTAAATTACGAGTAATTCGGATCAGGGTAGACAATTTTATATCTTTCCCTGCCAAAGCGGTGCTAATTGTATTCCTATTCAAATCAGAAATCTTCGCGATATCTTGCTGATTTAAATTAGAAAGTTTTAAACGTGCATTAAGATTTTCTCCGATTGCTTTTAACAAGGATTCTATTGGTGCAGTGGGTTCTGTTTGCATAATTTAATAGGCATTCATATTAAGATTGCCTTCCTGTGCATAGTTTAGTAGTAATATCTAAAATTGTCAAATTAAAAAATGACAATTAAACTATGCAGGATTACTTTGAATATTGATGACCTTGCCTATTTTACTATGCAGGTTAGTAATGTTTCCATTAGTAGACAGTGTTACTTATGAATCAACGTTATTTTGGAATTAAAGTTACTAAGTTCTATGGGACTTTAAGGGCGTAACACCCGAAGAATATGGCAATAAGAGGATAAGCGAGATAAAGTTATTTAATCAATATTTGTTAAAAAAAAAGTATTCATACTTAATTGAATAGTAAACAATTGTCTACTTAAGAGGTAAATCTTTATGCCATTAAAACCCGGACCAAAACCTATCGCTAAATCAACTGGTAAGCCAGATCAAAGACGCAGTGATAATAAAAAAACACCAGGAAATACACCTAGTTTAAAACCGTCAAAAAGTTCAAAAAAGTAAATGAAAAATTCAGAAATATCTTGAAGGCGACTTTCAAAACAAGTCGCCGAAAACGACTGAATATTGTATTTAAAAGAATATGTTTTGAAAATAGCTTAAACTTTACTATTTTAAATATAGCAAGGGTGCCGCTTTGCGGTTATTTCAATAGGATTGCCGACATTGGTCCTAGGTGAGTATTCGTTAGGACACGTTACCATTGGCACTAGATTGGTTTGCAATCGAAGTGAATAAGACCAATGTGGCTTTAGCCCTTAGCGAGGGCTTGACCCGAACGAAACGACAATCCGAAGATATTCGGAGTTTTGATTTCTAGATAAATAATTCGATAACAACTTTTGTAAAATCTACTTTATCGATTAATAATGAATTATTTCTTGAAGCAATCCAATCTTTTAATTCTGACAAATCTATTTCACTAGGAGATTGATGCCAATATGCAACTGTTTTTGTCGCTTCATTTAATAATAGTTCATTGTTTAAAAACCAACGAATTACTTCGGAAGTCTGATCATTCTCTATTTCTTTGTTCAAATTTTTGTTCCTCAATGATAATCAACAATTTCTACATCAATAACCGATCCTTGATTCCAAACCAAACAAATTCGATATTGCATAATTATACTTATTGAACGTTGTCCCGTTAAATTTCCGTCGCGCTGTCCTTTGAATTTCAATCGGTATTTTTTTAGACAAATTGCCTTTCCAAATTATCTCTACTTCTTTATTCTTGAAAGACTTTATCAGTCTACAATGATTTCACATAGCACCAATGGTTTCAATCACTAGTTGTAGAATTATTCACAGAAATTAAAAAAAATCAATGTTTATGAAAATTTTGGATAATTTATAAAAAGGTAGGTAAAGATAGATTATACATTGTATATGTTTAAATCAAAGAATTGATTGCTTACCATTAGCTCTCTTTTTTATTCAAATTCCTCAAGCAAATTTGAATTGATAAATAGTATTGCGTCTAACGAGGAGAGTTCTCGCCGTTCGGGGGTAGCTGAGTCTTCATCGGAGACTTTAGCGTTGGCACGAGATTGAGCGATTGCGAAGAAACAATCGTAGTGACACCAGAATGGGTCTGAAGGTTCTCTGCACTCGGATCAAAGGAGCGAGGACGTTCTGAGCACGCGGATTTAGCAGTAGTTTTTCTTTAATCAAAAATTTCGAACACGGTTAAGTTCCTTATTTGCTGCATACCAAATTGATTCATTTTCACTAATTGATTTGTCTGCTAATATATCAATCAGATTAGAAATAAAAAAAGGAAAAGACAAGTCATCTAGTTTATAAATTGAATGAGGTTTGGCTTCATTGATCCAAGTTTTAATAAACCAGTCTTTATTAAGGGACACATGATTTACTAAAAAATTATGATAATTTGGATCGCTAATGAAATCTGTATTACTAGCTTTATATTTTTGTTGCAAGGTATCCAAATTAAAATCATTACCATATCCTTCATAAGAAAATACTCCGTTGAAGAATAAGTGTTCTTTGTCATCCTTTCCTGAAAATATAAAATTTCCATTTTCGTTTGCTTGTTTTAAGACGCTAGTTAGTCCTTGATTTTGAATATTTGCCTTAACTTCAATAATTCCTCGTACAGCGTCCGGAGTTAAAATTACAAAGTCACCTTCTTTAAATAAAACTGGGCTAGAGTTATCATATATTATTAAATCAATTTGTCGAGAAGAGGCATGCTCACTACTATCTGTATTTTGTTTAATAACAAAACCTGTCCCAATTATATATTTTTCTGGGAGGAATCGTTTGATTACATTTTTTAAAACAGCTTCTTTGTGGCGTCCGTCTTCACCCCAATGTTTGATCAAATATCTAACCTTATTTGTTAAGGCTAAAAGCTCCTTTGTTGTTGTCTTATGATACTCAATTAAACTCATATTTTTATATTTATTACGATTATTTTTCGTTTTTCATTTTACTATATCTTGATTGAAAAGGTCGTTTTAAAAATTACCGCTAACGAGGAGTATACTCGCCCTTCGAGATAGCTGAATCACCGAAGGAAATGTTAGCTTTGGCACGAGATTGCGACGGTGCTTAGTGAAGAAAGCAGAGTAATCGCAGTGACACCCGAATGAGTCTGAAGCTCCTCAGCTTTAAAGACAAAAGGAGCGAAGATATTTCCTAGCACGTGGAGTTATTCGTCGTGCATTTAATATTTAGTTCCAAATTTTTGAATTCGTGATGATATCTACTTCTTTTTGGGATGTTTGTAAATAAAAAAAATTGATTTCTGTTGATGAATTTTTTGATTCTTTGATTTGGATATGTTGTTCTTTTGAAGTTTTAAATGAGCTAGACTCAAAAACCGTTAGGAATTGAAAAAAGCGGAACCCGTCCATAATATAGTTTTGGACAACAAAATCATAAAGGGGTTCCACCAATGAAAAATAAAAACACAACCACATCGAATAGTCAATCGAATATTGATAGTTTTCGATCTTTTTTAAAATCAAACATAGAAACTGAAATCCGAAAAAAATCCTTAGAATTTATCCAAGAGATCATGGAAGAGGAAATCGAAGCCCTATGCGGAAAAAGATTTAGCCGTAAAGTAGAAGAAAGTCTAGCATATCGTGCAGGTTCAGAGAATGTTTTTGTTCCAATATTGGGTCAGAAACATAAAATCAAAAAACCAAGAGTCAGAAAATCTGGACAAGAAGTTTTACTAGAAAGCTATGCAAATTTAAAATCCGAAGCAGATCTTGGAGAAATTGTTTTCAAACTGATGGTATCTGGTCTAACGACACGGCGATTTAGAGAATGCTTGAAAGATGTATCTGAGCAACTTGGAGTTTCAAAATCAAAGATATCCAGAGAATTTGTAAATGCTTCTAGAGCACATTTTAACAAACTGAATACGAGAAAATTTCCAGGCAAAGAATTCTTTTCCATTTTCATTGATGGTATTCATGTAGCGGATGAAGTGATAGTAGTTGTATTAGGTGTAGATAAAGAAGGACACAAGCATTTTTTGTCGGTGGTACAAGGCTCAAGTGAACATTCTGAAATAGTATTATCTGCTTTAAGGAAACTACAAGATCGTGAAATTTCACTTACTGAACGGGTTTTGGTTGTCTCAGATGGTTCAAAAGGAATTGAGAAAGGCATTAAGCAATACTTTGGTGAAAACTATGATCACCAAAGGTGTATTTTACATAAAATGAGAAATATAAAAGCGTGCTTGCCCAAAGAATATCATGATGAATTTCAAATTGAATATAAAGCAATTTTCAATTTGAATGAATACTCGAAGGCTAAAGAATCTTTGAAAGCAATGGAACATTGGTTAGGGAATATCAGTGAAACAGCTAAGATGAGTCTGTTAGAAGGTCAAGACAATCTATTGACTTGTCATAGAATCCAATTACCAATCGAAATTCGAAAAACATTTCAATCAACGAATCCCATTGATTCAGCCTTTTCACATCCAAGATTTCAAATGAACCGAGTAAAAAGGTGGCGTAAAAATCGAGACATGACAACACGATGGACAGCAGCTCTCCTATATGCACAAGAGCTTCATTTCAGAAAAGTAAAAGGATACAAAGAAATAGAAAAATTTCTATCCAATTATTTAGCCAATAAAAAAGTAATTGAAGAAAACTTTACAGAGATGAATATATCTTTATCCGCCTAATTGATTTCTAACGGTTTTTGGGACAATCTCGTTTTAAATATATTTTTTCTAATTAATATCAATTCAAGTTTTAAAAATAATTCTACTATTTTTGATGAGTTTTGAACAGAAAGACAGCAATTTTTAAATTTTGAACATTGCATATTAGCTAATTCTTCATCTTTTTTATCAAAAAAATCATTAGTGTGAAAGACAAAGAATACTCTAAAATCCTGAAAATAGTCATTTAATATTATTATTTTGGCTATTAAGATTTTTTTACCATCTCTATCTAATACTTCTTCATCAAGGATTTCACTGCAGTTTATACTTTTGCTGTTTAAGAATTCTTTAGTCTGGTCTGGATTTAAGTCTGTTTTTAAGGCTATTCAACAAAACGACACTTAGATTGATTACAATTCGGTGCAGGAATGTCTTTCGGATAGTTAACAATTTCTACATAGGAATTTTTCATCCATAACATTCCGCTTTTAAAAAATCCAAAATTAGATAATGGAAATCCTAGTCGTAAATTATATTCTTCCTGAATTAAATTAAATGTGTCATCAGGTGAATCAGAAAACAATAGAAAATGATGAATGTATATATTCATATTTAACTTTAACGGTGGAACAGAAAAAACCAATTCTCCAGTTTATAACAACCTTAAATCCTATGTTTTATAGTGTTTTTGTGGGGGTCAAAAACGTAATTTATGGATTTTTTAGAAGATCTCATTTATTGCATTACGAATAACGATGAGCTATCTAGCCGTTCGGGATAGCTGAATCACCGAAGGAGACGTTAACGTTGATACGAGATTACGACGGTGCTTAGTGAAGAGCGCAGGGCAAACGCTATGACACCCGAATGGGTCTGAAGCTCCTCTACTTTAAAGACAAAGGTGTATCCGAACACGCGGAATTCAACGCGGTTCCAAAGAAATCTCCGTGAGATTATCTTCCATATCTTTTTCGAAAATCACTAATTTTCCATTTTTTCTAATAAATTTATAGCTGCTTTCATAAAGAGTTCCAGTGTATAGAGGTTCCAAAACCTGATTATTTGATAATGGAAGAATAGCTAATGATTCAGTATCACAACAACCACCGTGAAGAAGAATGAATTTTCCTTTCTTATCTTTTAATTCTTCAATTAGTATTTTTTGTCCTTTGTAGGGAAGATTACCACCTTCAAGCTCAAATAGAAACCATAGTCCATTTTTCTTAATCCATAAATGATCTTCTTTGATAATCTCCCCCGCAGAATCAAAATCATAAGTTTTGATTATAGCTAGAGATTCATTAAGTTTCCTAATTTTTAATCTCTTACTTGTATTTTTAATAAAATCAATTAATAAATCTTTGTCAGTTTTTGAGTATAAATCTTCTGGTTCAGCTACTCCAGTTAGTATTTCTTTTTGATAATAAAAAGAAGCTTTATTTACGAGATCGGATGAATTACCTTTTTGTAAATCGGTTTCCTTAATATATTTTCTAATCCAAGTAATTCTTTCTTTTTTATCTATTTTATGAGTTTCTTTATCATCGCAACTTATAGTATAAAAAATTAATGTAAATATAAAAATTGAAATAGTTTTCATTACTTAAATTTCCTTTTGGATTAAAATTGTTGAATTCTGAATAACGAATGAGCTGCCTACGTTCCTAGTGGCTGAGCCTCCAGAGGAGGGGTTAGAGTCTGCAGGTCTTCTTGTCATTCAAGAATCGTAACGAAGAGGAATGTAGCGAAGATTGAGCCAGTATTCCGGTGATTAGGTGAGCGAAAGTTAGTTGAAGTTCAGCCAATTATTTGAAAGGCCAGAGACTTCGCTTTTTAACAACATTTTTCCTTTTCGAATCGATCACGGGGCTGATATTATTTTAGGCAAATTTGTCAGTTAGGGCATTGGTGCCGTAATCAAGCTTGTACTGCATTTCTTCAGCGTAAAGAGGAAGCATTAGGTAATAATGTAGTTTATCCCCGGAAGGAGTTGTGCTTTCAGAGAATTCTTCAGGAAAGATGAATGGGTTGAGAAGTATCCATCCTGACAGCTTGGTGCTTGAATCGAACGGTTGTGGTGGGTCACCGTTTGGAATAGTATGTCCGAAAGAAATCCATGTCTTGTAGTCGTGTGGAAATCGAGCCAAGGCTTTCAGCGATCGGATTGGCCAATAATTCTTCTCCTCCTCAAAAGCTTCCTGGCTCAAAGGCCAGTCTGGCGGTAGAGCAAGGACAAGTTCGCCATATTGCAAGTGCTCAGCTCCCTCTGGAGTATTCATCGGTCTTGAACTCATTCCACAGGATATTAATGTGTTGAATGGAAACTCTTCGGATGGTGGACAGAAAAGAACATCGAGGTGTACCTTATCTGATATAAGTTCATGGTACACATTTTCGATTCGTCCGATATGTGATTCAACATGCCTTTCAATCGACTCGATTATCTCTTCATTTCCGACTGTCGGTTCAAACTCGCTTTCTTGTGCTTTGTGGCGGTAGATTGGGTTCCCTGCCTGTGAATAGTCATCTGGTTCTTGTGACATTGTTTTTCTCCTAGAGTTACTTAGCTGAATTTTGCCTAACGAGGAGTTTGCTCGCCGTTCGGGGTAGTTGAGTCTTCAAAGGAGACTTTAGCTTTGGCATGCAATCTTGCAATTGCAAGAATTGTGACAGGATTTATCTTTCAAAGATCAAGTCTGCTTTACTGGCAAAGAGTATTGTCATTGTTAAGCGTAATTGGAAATGGTTAATCTATTTTTTTCTGTTCAATTGAAACTAAAAAAGTATAGAGATTAAATTCTATCTAAATTTCTTAATTTTATTTGAATGCTAAAATTAAAAGGAAAAAGCCAACCATCTAGTTATCAGAATTTAATACATCTATTAATTTAAAAGATTCTGGAATGAGATGCTTAAATTTAGCGATAGTAATCAGGAATTCATAGTGGAACCAGAAATAGTAAAATATCAGAAAAAAATTTAAAGGGATTGAAAAGAATAAATTAAGATTTAGGATTTCTAAATTGTTTTGCTTAAAAAAAAATCCAAAAGTTGGAATGATAGAAAAAATTATTGTGTAAAAATCGAAAATTAAAATAGAAATCAGAAATATATGGATAGTCCAATGTGGTTTGATAAAAATCTCCATTTCTAATGGAATAGAATCTTTATTTAAAAATTTTATTTTTAATACTGAATTTGCTCTATTTGAAAATCTAGAAATTCTTCTTAAAGTAAAAGTATTTCCAAATGAGTATCCTTCAAAAACTGAATTGCTAAAAGAGAAAAATCTAATAGGAATCCATTCTACTATATTGTTTCTTAAATACTTTTAAAATTGAATAAAATTTATCTCAGCAGTAAATCGAATTAATTTGAAAAATAGTAATTTCTGAATAATTGAGTTCATATAAGATTTTATTTCTAATTACCTAAAACGAGGAACGTTCCTGCCGTTCAAGATAGCTGAGTCTCAATATGAGACTTTAGCCTTGGCAAGAGATTGCTGCGGAGTTTAAATGTTTCCGATCACGCGGAGTCATGCTTAGTGCATTTTCTAAAATAGAATTCTATTTTTCTAATTTTTCAACTAAACTGTCAATACTTTCCTCAGGATATCGATTTAATATATAAGGAACTTTTTTATCATCATTAAATTTAAATACATTTGATTTTTTTCTTTCTCTAATCCTATTGTAATAAGGAACAATTTCTTGACAATTCCAAACTCCACCAATTTCACCTGTAAGTTGGTTTTTAACTTTTCCATTGTAATTAAAACAAATAATTTTATTCTCCTTGATTTTAAAATGTCCAATTACTAGTAATTTATTGTTTGGATACCATAGATAAGTTTTTCCATCTAAACTATTATACTCAATTTGATTTCCATGATGCTCTTCGTCAAAGTGTCTTAATGTAACATTTTCAGTTATACTTTTTACCTCATTGTTAGATAGACTTTTGAAAATATGCATATATTTATCAACTATATGTTCATTTCCTAATGAATTTTCAGAAGTTTTACATGATCCTACGTTAATCGTTACCATAAGAAATAGTATTAAAAATATTATTTTCATAAATTGTTCCTTTTTTTTAAAAAATGTTTAATGAATTACGAATAACGAGGAGTGTGCTCGCCGAATGGGTCTGAAGCTCCTCTACACCGAAATAAAAGGAGCGAGCACGCGGAATTATACGGAGTTCAACAACTATAGCAAACCTGAACTAAGGACAACTTCAATATAGATTTTATTCTTCTTGATTATTGGTTCTTGAATACTAAATCGATAACCAAACTCTTCACCTTCTTTTTCGATTATCTGCTTTCCTGAATTAAAATCATAGTTTAAATTAAATTGAATATTCTTTTTTTTAAGGTGATAAATTACTTTATTCAAATCAAAATCTTTAAGATAATAGTCCTTTAGCAAAATAAGACTTTTTGCAGTCAAATGTAGAATGGCACTATTATCGTTTGAAGTTCCATCTAAATCACCTTCGATCGTGATGATTTGCGAAAATGTATCGCAGCCATTATTTTTTATGCTGTAATTTACATTTTTGATTTTAAATTTCTCAAAGTAACTGAGATTTTCTCTGTTAAAATGGCTTAATTTATTAATACCATGAACAGTCTCCCCAGGAATTGATCTTGTGCATGGGTCTAATTCTTTTATAAAAATAGCTTCCTCAGTCAAATAATATGAGAAAACCCAGCCAGTATTTTCATTTGAAGTAATTACTTTATAGAAGTATCCTTCAATTTTGGTATTATTTTTGGAATCAATTATAAAAGAATTCTTTGATTTTTCTCCAGTCCATTTGACTGTTTCGTTTTCCCGTAAAAGTTCAACTATATTTGAACTTAAAGAAGGTTTATCTCTGAGCCGTACTGAAGAGGCATTTATGTAATAAACGCTTTCCGCTGCAAGATCCGTAGAAAGAAAGATTATAAACAATATTGCTAGTTTATTGAGCATATATTTGTTGAATAATCTTCTTAACCAGATTCTAATTATTATCTGAAATTGATTCTTCACTGCAAGGAAATTTATTCAATTCGATCGGATAAGGAGCACAAATTTGTCCTTTTTCATTAATAAAAAATTTATAAATGAAATCACCTGATAATGGTTCACCCCAAATAAGATTATGAATTCTATATAATTTACTTTTTCCACATTTTCCATCACCATTTCCACAATTAGGATCGTAATGATAAAATGTACCATCCTTTTCAAAAACGTAATTTAAATTCGGCTCCGAATTAATATTAATAAATTTAATTTGCATAGGTAGAGAGAAATCTTTAAATAATCTTCTATCAAAAGGTGCCAATGCATCTGATGGAATGAATCCAACAGCCGAATTACATATTTCATGTTCATTCTTTATTGAGCAGATACCAGAATCTACTTTAGTCCATCCTGATGGAATATTCTTAGTATTTATCTTGGTTTTAATCGTTATAGTGGGATAGAGAATATATATTAACTTCCCATTATTGGAAGGACTTTCTCTAAATTGAGTATTCTTAATTACGACCAATTCTGAATCCCCATCATGTGCCCTTAGAATCGCAAAAGGAATTACGAGTAAGGTATATAATAGTAAATGTTGTAATTTCATTTTTATTTTCCAAATATTAATCAGGAGTAAGTCGAATAACGAGAAGCGTGCTTGTCTTTCGGGATAGCTGAGTCCATCACCATTCAGGGAGTCCTCGAGCGTTAAGAATGGTGCTGGACGTTAGCGTTGACACGAGATTGCCTGAGCGAATGCGAAGAAAGCAATCGCAGTGACCTCCGAATGGACCGAAGCTCTTCTTCAATCAGGGCAAGGGGAGCGAAGATGTTTCCTGCAAAGCGGAGTTATGAGCAGTAAGAGTTTCTCTAAACTTGTCCACCAGAAAAAACTATAGTTTTATTATCTTTAAATTCAAACTTATAAGTTTCAGACGAATTGTTCTCATCATAAAAATCAACAACAAATTTATTATTCGATATTTCAAAATCTACAAAATTTAATTTTTGATCACATTGTTTATAAAACTCAAATACTTCTTTTATATTTTTTCCCGGGAACTCAGTTGTTGTATATCCTCCACCATAATAAATTATAGTTTTTGATACAATATTTTCATCGAAATAATCATCATATTTATCTGTTTCTGACTTATTATCATCAGGTTTAAAGTGTTTCCTTTTTTTAATTCTTTTAAACTTATTCAAAAAAATATCTTTATTTCGACAAGAATATTGACCTGCATTATCATTTTGATTAAATGAATATATTTTTGTCAAAAATGGTTCAAATACCCATCCCAGCATACTATTATATTCTATGTATGCCCATCTACCTTTAATATTATTAATTGTGTATTCCTTACTATCAGATTTAATAAATTTTAAACTGGATCTATTTGTTATAGAGAGCTAGACTCAAAAACCGTTAGGAATTGAAAAAAGCGGAACCCGTCCATAATATAGTTTTGGACAACAAAATCATAAAGGGGTTCCACCAATGAAAAATAAAAACACAACCACATCGAATAGTCAATCGAATATTGATAGTTTTCGATCTTTTTTAAAATCAAACATAGAAACTGAAATCCGAAAAAAATCCTTAGAATTTATCCAAGAGATCATGGAAGAGGAAATCGAAGCCCTATGCGGAAAAAGATTTAGCCGTAAAGTAGAAGAAAGTCTAGCATATCGTGCAGGTTCAGAGAATGTTTTTGTTCCAATATTGGGTCAGAAACATAAAATCAAAAAACCAAGAGTCAGAAAATCTGGACAAGAAGTTTTACTAGAAAGCTATGCAAATTTAAAATCCGAAGCAGATCTTGGAGAAATTGTTTTCAAACTGATGGTATCTGGTCTAACGACACGGCGATTTAGAGAATGCTTGAAAGATGTATCTGAGCAACTTGGAGTTTCAAAATCAAAGATATCCAGAGAATTTGTAAATGCTTCTAGAGCACATTTTAACAAACTGAATACGAGAAAATTTCCAGGCAAAGAATTCTTTTCCATTTTCATTGATGGTATTCATGTAGCGGATGAAGTGATAGTAGTTGTATTAGGTGTAGATAAAGAAGGACACAAGCATTTTTTGTCGGTGGTACAAGGCTCAAGTGAACATTCTGAAATAGTATTATCTGCTTTAAGGAAACTACAAGATCGTGAAATTTCACTTACTGAACGGGTTTTGGTTGTCTCAGATGGTTCAAAAGGAATTGAGAAAGGCATTAAGCAATACTTTGGTGAAAACTATGATCACCAAAGGTGTATTTTACATAAAATGAGAAATATAAAAGCGTGCTTGCCCAAAGAATATCATGATGAATTTCAAATTGAATATAAAGCAATTTTCAATTTGAATGAATACTCGAAGGCTAAAGAATCTTTGAAAGCAATGGAACATTGGTTAGGGAATATCAGTGAAACAGCTAAGATGAGTCTGTTAGAAGGTCAAGACAATCTATTGACTTGTCATAGAATCCAATTACCAATCGAAATTCGAAAAACATTTCAATCAACGAATCCCATTGATTCAGCCTTTTCACATCCAAGATTTCAAATGAACCGAGTAAAAAGGTGGCGTAAAAATCGAGACATGACAACACGATGGACAGCAGCTCTCCTATATGCACAAGAGCTTCATTTCAGAAAAGTAAAAGGATACAAAGAAATAGAAAAATTTCTATCCAATTATTTAGCCAATAAAAAAGTAATTGAAGAAAACTTTACAGAGATGAATATATCTTTATCCGCCTAATTGATTTCTAACGGTTTTTGGGACAATCTCTGTTATAGATCCTAACTTATTAGATGTAATATTTGGCTCTTCACGAAGTCTTAGATTTCCACCTCCAGTATCAACAATTCTCTGGTCTGATAATTTTACATTATTTACATTAACAGGATTAGAATAAATATTCATACTCCAAATAATCATGGAAACTAGACTTAATTCTATTATTTTATTCTTCATTTGCTTTTCCTCTAATCGATTTAATTTAATATTTTAAATATATATTTTTAAAAAAAGTATCTTATTACGGATAACGAAGAGCGTGCTCGCCGTTCGGGATAGCTGAGTCTCCAAAGGACAAGTTAACTTTTCCACGAGATTGTGACGAAATGTAGCGAAGTATATGCAATCGCAGCGCAACCCGAATGATGCCGAAGTTCTTCTTGACAGAAATCTAAGGAGCAAGGGTGTTTCCGCGAGCGCGGTGTTATTCGAAGTAAGTATGAGATCAAAAATTCATTTTAATGTAATTCTTGCCCCGGGCATTCCTTTCATCCAATCTAAAATATCTCTTTCATTTAATGTAATTTTGGAAATGTGAATTTCAATGCAATGCGTTTTTTTATCAGAAGAAACCAAATATGCATTTAATTGAAATACGTCCGAGATTTTGTTTGCAAAAAAAATTCCGAAGGTATTGTTATCTATTCCTTTTATAGCTGAAAATTTTCCTTTTTCTAACTTATACCTAGAAATTATAGAACCGAAAATAGCCGATGCACACTCTTCAGCATCCATCCCATTATCTGATGTTGGAGTACTTATGCTCAAATTTACATTGCCTGCATTACCCATATATCTTAAATGCGGTTTTGATTCAGCTAAAGGATGTCTTGTTAGACCGAATTGTTGAATTTCAGGTATGTTAATTATTGTATTTGGATTTTCCAAAATAAAATTGAAACCATCTTTTACAGGATTTGATTGGGTCTCGATTTGTTTTTTAACATTCTGTTGGCATGTCACTAATAAAGCTGCAAGCAATATAGTTTCGGTAATTCTTTTTTTCATTCTGTTCTCCTAAATTCAATTTAAACATTTCGATTAACAAGGAGCGTGCTCGCCGTTCGGGTTAGCATAGTTTCGCCATGACATTAGCGTTGGAACGAGATTGCCTGAGCGTATGCGAAGAAAGTAATCCTAGTGAAACCAGAATGGGTTTAAAGCTCCGCTACATTAAGGTAAAAGGAGCGAAGACGTTTCCGAGCACGCGAAGTTATGCGCCGTTATTCATATATTGCACATAAGAATACTTCTTTGTAATTCTTCATTAAGTTCCTTCAATAGGCTGTCTGATGGAAATTCTCTCAATCCATCATGAACTACTTCTTTTAATGAGATTAAGAATACCTTTTTATCATTTTTAATCGATATTTTTTGGTTAGCCCACTGTAATCCAAGGTTTCCTATAATGTGATATGGCTTAGGATCGGTTTCTTTTCTTGAAGGTAACATGTCTTTTAGATTATCAATAATGTCTATAAAAATATCTCTTGAGTCATCACTATAAGGTTTTACTAATTCCGTTTTGAGTTCTATATGATATTTTGTTATCAAAATTAGAGGATCTAATGGAGAAAGAGCCAATGCAGATTCAATATGATTTTTTGCAAATGGTAACTCTCCAATTTCAATTTCAACAGCGGCTCGTTGAAGCCAATAGTGAGGATTTTCAGAATACAATTTTGATATGTTTTCATACATATCATTTATTTTAGTAATATTTTTAAATGTAATTTCAATTAATCGATCGTGTCCTAAACATATTCTAGCAAGACTTTTTATCCTTTTATTGCGAGACATCTTTGAATCAATTGCGACAATTGCTGCCATTCTAGCTATTGATTCAAAATAGTAAGGTGCATCGCCTTCTTCAATAACTTTTTCAAACACATGTCGAGCTATTACTCTATGTCGCAGACTAAAATATCCAGTATTTGTTTTAAAAATAAGTCCTCTAGATTCTAGTTTTTTTAATGAATTTAAATACTCTAAATTTTTTTCGTCGCAAGCAATTGACAATTCAGAAGAGGAAAGTTTAGAATCATAGTTTTGAGCAATTGAAAGAATTCCATAAATTTTTCGATTAATACCATCTAATTCAGAATACTCATTTTTAATTAATTCTGTTAAATCTTTTCCAGAAGTCGCTTCTATTAATGAAACAATAAGTTGTCTATCATTTCTTTGTTTGCTTTTTATTATTTCTATTTGGTCGGATAAATTTTTACCTTTTAAAGCACCCAACATTTGTTCCGATTCTAGTAATTTAAGTAAATCTAATATTTCTTCATCATTTAATTTTTGGCAAAATACTTCACATAGAGGAGCTTGTAAATTTTCTTTAAATTTTAAAACCTTATCCACTCTACTTGATCTGCAAGCGAGAATTATATATTTAACTTTATTTAACTTTATAACTTCATTCAATAAAGGAATTAGTTTTTCTTTGTAAATATGTACATCATCAATTATTAATATTTCTATTTTTTCAGTTGCAGATACAATATTTTTTAATCTTGAATAAAAAAAATCTTTATCGGGATCTATGAAACCAACATTTATTCCTTCATTTGATAGCTTATATGCTAAACGCATTAATATTGCAGTTTTCCCATCGCCAGCGTTTCCACTTAGAATAAATATTTTATTAGTTTTATATTCTAAATCTGGATTTACAATACCATTTATTACTTCTTGATATAATTCTATTTCAATTTTTCTTTCTATAGTTCTGGAAGATGTAATATCATCCCATATCGGTCTGAATCCAAGTAAAATATGTCTTCTTTTTTCGCCTTTATTTTTCTTTAAAATAAGATCTTGAACTAAAGGGACTGTAACTTCCTTCTTTAATTCTATTAGTCGATTCCTTTTTCTACTTGCCACCTCAATATAAGTTTTCTCTAATTTTGATAGAATTTTATTTGAAAACTCCTCACCAGTCATTGGGATATGTGTTATATTAAGAGCTTCTAAAGATATTTTTTTAGCATATTGAATTGAAGGAGTTACAAGGTATGATTCTGGTCTACTTTCTTTTAATTCTCTAGTCTTTTTACTCCTAATAGATACATGCTTCCATAAAATTTCTTCATCCAATTCACTTCCTATAAACACAACCATATTTTCATTTAATTCTGTCGCGAAAATGTCATAAAAAGGATGCCCTTTTCCTTGATGAGTAGCGTAATCGTCTTGTGAAAATATAACATCTGAAGGCGCATCACTATACGTTCCATTTAAATGAACAACATCCAATGTATTATATGAAGTTTTGTTTTTATCGTATCTTGTACCAGATATTGGATTAATCCTAATCAAAGGATTGAATTTTCTTTCTAATACCTCAAAAAGATCATCTATATTTAGTGTGTAAATCTTATGCCATGGAAATTCGATATATCTTTTATAATAATCCTTTATACTCTTAGAATCTACAGAAAATCTTTTATTTAAAAACATAGCTAGCTCATTAGGTTTTTTGACTTGCAATATATTAAATATATCTCTAAGAGTGGAATTATCAAATTTTTCACGAAAAATTGAGGGAAATAAGTTCCATAATTCCTCTGCTAATTCTTTACCTAAAGGCAAATTCTTAGAATCCTGGTCAGTCACATCTTTTGAAAGTCCTGCACCACAGAATAATATAATTCCGCTTTCTAACCGATTTTCAATTTTCCTTAATATTTCGCTATAATTCATATAATCTCTCGCTTTAACAAAAATAAATATTTTCCTTTTAAACTATCTAATAGTTAAATAAATACATTTTATTAGATTTTAATAATAAATTAAATAAGATTATTTAATTTCGGCGAATAACGAGGAGCGTGCTCGCCGTTCGGGATAGCTGAGTCTCCGAAGGAGACGTTGGTACGAGATTGAATGAGCGAAAGCGATGAAGGAATCGCAGTGACACTAGAATGGTTTGAAGCTCCTCTTCAATCAGGGTAGGGGAGTTAAACGCCGTATTTTTCTAGATAGTATTTAGACCTTCAATCCAAAAGTAACCCTTATTTGTTTTGTAATATGGATCTATATCATTCCTAAGTAAATATTCTTCGGTTTTAATTATGCTAACCCTACAGATATTTTTTAGAAACGTTTCTGGATAAGAGAGATGCCAGTATCCTTCCACTAAATCTGGCTCAACCTGATATTCAAGGTGGCTTAAGTAATGTGGTATTTCTTGTTTCTTTATTCTGGTATTGTCTGAACCAAGGGGCTTCATTTCGTGAATTAAAGAATTTCTATACGTATAAAATAAATTTAGGTGCTGAAATTGATAAATCGATTTTTTACTTTTTTTATCAAATATATCATTTATGATTGTTGAATTAAATTTAAGAATGTCATTATATAAAATATCAATTTCGTCTATGCTATAAACCCAGCCAGTCTTCATTGCCTTATATTTTTCGATAATAAAGTTTTTCAATTCAAAATATTGGGGTTCTGGAAGAAGTTTAAAAAATGCAAAAAGGTGCGGAAGACTAAAAAGTTGTCCATTTTTCCAATCAACTATTATTTCCAAAAAATTCAATATTCGCTCCCTGTTACCGTCACTTGGATAGATGGATTTAGACAATGAATCGATTATAGTAAAATACAAAATTTTTTTAAAATCACTTTGCTCTCTATTTAATGACACAACATCATAAAAATGTTTCCGAAAATAATCAATATAGATTTTTACATTTGCCTCATTCATTCGCATTCCTTAAGTAAGTTTAAATATGGCGTATAACGAGGATCGTGCTCGCAGATGTCGATAGCTGAGTCCACGAAGGAGACGTTAGCGTTGGTGCGAGAATGCCTGAGCGTAAGCGAAGAAACAATCGCAGTAGCTCTCGAATGGGTCTGATGCTTCTCTTTAATCAGGGCAGGGGAGGGAAGACGGTTCGGAGCACGCCGAGTTATGTGAAGGGCATTTCCTATAAAACTTTCCTTATTTATTTACGCCTTTCTATTGTTCACTTGATTCTAAAATTAAATGATACATTCTTTCAACATGTGCATATGCGAAATCTGACATGTTTACAGGATAGCTTTTCTTGATCAAGAATCGATGATCAGTAATGATGCTAATTAAAGTATTTAATATAATTGTTAAATTATCATATGTTTCTGGAAAATCATGAAGCAATTTTCCCTGTAAATTGAAATATTCATTGTCTGAATGAGCGAAATATTTATCTCTTTGGTGAAGGATGTTGGTAATTTCTCTTTGAATTTTTGTTAAGATTTTTTCATGATTTTCTATTAACTCGATTGTTAAATCTGGATACTTTTTTGAAATTTCACTTTTATTTTCTGAAATGAATTTCATGAACATTTGAATTGTATTTTTTGATCTTTTTCCTTCTATTAGTTTAGAAATAGAAATTACACAATCTACATGTAATGATTCTGTAATAAATGGAAAAATTGGTGAAATATTCGCCAATTCTTTGAAATTATTTTTAAGCTTTTCTTCGAATCCTTTGAAAATAGCTAGTTTCAAGGAGATCTTTGAGAATAGAATATTGGAGTAGATTTCAATTGAATCAATGTATTGTTCTATAGTAGTCATAATTTATTTATAAACTCAGTTTATGCCTTTTGCATAATGAGGAGCATGCTCGCCGTTCAGGGAAGCCGAGTCTCATAGAGATGTTGGCTCTAGCACGAGATTGCGTTAGCAAAGCGAAGAAGTAATCGAAGTCACACCCGAATGTCTCTGAAGCTCCTCTTCACCCAAGGCAAAGGAGCGAAGACGTTTCCGAGCACGCGGAGTTATATACCTTAGGATATTACAATTTTCTTTCAATAGTGTTTATTAAATTAAAAATTATAGATCTAATATTACTTTGTTTACTATAGAATTTCTTAGCATTCTCCTCTGCTAGTGTTAACCTACTTAGCTCACATATTCTTATTGTGTCGAGTCCTTTTGAGGTTTTGCTTGTGTAAATTATACTTCCTTTAATATTTATATGATCAGAATACTTATCGAAATATGGATGAACTATTGTATAATCACTCGAAGTTCGATTAAAGAATCTATTGATTTTTATATTCAAAACAGAGCTAGACTCAAAAACCGTTAGGAATTGAAAAAAGCGGAACCCGTCCATAATATAGTTTTGGACAACAAAATCATAAAGGGGTTCCACCAATGAAAAATAAAAACACAACCACATCGAATAGTCAATCGAATATTGATAGTTTTCGATCTTTTTTAAAATCAAACATAGAAACTGAAATCCGAAAAAAATCCTTAGAATTTATCCAAGAGATCATGGAAGAGGAAATCGAAGCCCTATGCGGAAAAAGATTTAGCCGTAAAGTAGAAGAAAGTCTAGCATATCGTGCAGGTTCAGAGAATGTTTTTGTTCCAATATTGGGTCAGAAACATAAAATCAAAAAACCAAGAGTCAGAAAATCTGGACAAGAAGTTTTACTAGAAAGCTATGCAAATTTAAAATCCGAAGCAGATCTTGGAGAAATTGTTTTCAAACTGATGGTATCTGGTCTAACGACACGGCGATTTAGAGAATGCTTGAAAGATGTATCTGAGCAACTTGGAGTTTCAAAATCAAAGATATCCAGAGAATTTGTAAATGCTTCTAGAGCACATTTTAACAAACTGAATACGAGAAAATTTCCAGGCAAAGAATTCTTTTCCATTTTCATTGATGGTATTCATGTAGCGGATGAAGTGATAGTAGTTGTATTAGGTGTAGATAAAGAAGGACACAAGCATTTTTTGTCGGTGGTACAAGGCTCAAGTGAACATTCTGAAATAGTATTATCTGCTTTAAGGAAACTACAAGATCGTGAAATTTCACTTACTGAACGGGTTTTGGTTGTCTCAGATGGTTCAAAAGGAATTGAGAAAGGCATTAAGCAATACTTTGGTGAAAACTATGATCACCAAAGGTGTATTTTACATAAAATGAGAAATATAAAAGCGTGCTTGCCCAAAGAATATCATGATGAATTTCAAATTGAATATAAAGCAATTTTCAATTTGAATGAATACTCGAAGGCTAAAGAATCTTTGAAAGCAATGGAACATTGGTTAGGGAATATCAGTGAAACAGCTAAGATGAGTCTGTTAGAAGGTCAAGACAATCTATTGACTTGTCATAGAATCCAATTACCAATCGAAATTCGAAAAACATTTCAATCAACGAATCCCATTGATTCAGCCTTTTCACATCCAAGATTTCAAATGAACCGAGTAAAAAGGTGGCGTAAAAATCGAGACATGACAACACGATGGACAGCAGCTCTCCTATATGCACAAGAGCTTCATTTCAGAAAAGTAAAAGGATACAAAGAAATAGAAAAATTTCTATCCAATTATTTAGCCAATAAAAAAGTAATTGAAGAAAACTTTACAGAGATGAATATATCTTTATCCGCCTAATTGATTTCTAACGGTTTTTGGGACAATCTCTTCAAAACATTTTTGGTTGATTTTGATGAGTTACAGCCCGGACAACAGAGAGCAAGATTCTTTGAAATGAATGTAAAGTTTTTCTCTTTGGATTTGGCAATTATATGTTCAATTTCTGTCTGGCGTATATCAAATCCTAGCTTAGAACGACAATAGCAGCACTGATTATTTTGCTCTTTTCTTAGGTGATTTTTTATCTTCTCTTTCAAATTAGAAAATATTCCTTTATCCCAATCCTTATAGTCAAAATAATTTAGCCTAATCAATAGATTATCGTTTTTTAATTTTTTATATGGTCGATTAATTTTTTCGAAAATTGTTTTCATTTAGTATTTCAGATATGATAAAGTGCAGAGGGTCGTAATTTTTAAGATTTGGAAAAATTTCATTTAATTGCCTTTTAATTATATTTAACTCATTGATATTATTATTTGGTTCTGCTAATATTTCTAAAGCTCTTGATACAAGTTCAGCAGTATAAAAATTCCTCGTAGTAGGCATTTTAAAAACTTCTAAGAGAATGTTTTCTGCAGACCAGCCGAAGGTTGAATAATCAATTTTCTTTGATCTTAATTCATTTTTATCTTTCCTTAATATTATTACTTCACTATTTTCAATTGGTATATCAGCGAGTAAAAGATGTGAATGAGTGGCAATGAATACATGACATCCATTCGAGTCGATTAAAATCTTGTTTAATAGCTCTAAGTATTTAGATTGCCACAGAGGGTGTAAGCTCACTTCAGGTTCATCGATGATAATCAAGGAATCATCTTGAAGGAGTGCGCATAGTGGTAGTAATTGAACAAGCATATTCGATTCACCTGAACTTGCTTCTTTAAAATCAAATTCTGCATTATTCGAGTTATATATTTTTATTGTTTTTTTCTTTAATATTTGGCGTTCCTGAAGGTAATGAAGGACTGCATACTCTGCGAAAAGATTTACATACATGTCTGCAATATTTAGCCGCTTTTCAATGAACTTATCTGAGAAATTCAATATTAAGCTAATTTTATTCTGATTTTTTTCTAATTTCTCATTAATTCGATCTATATAGTTAAAGAGTTCCCGATAGTTTTTTAAAATTCTTTGATTGTCTATTATGTCCTCGTCTAAATTCTGATCTAAATAATGATAAAAATCTTCTAAATCCAGTTCCTTTAATTTACCGATATTTTCTAAAGTGTTCTTAGTAAAATTAAAATCAATTTTAATGATAGGTTGAAGTTCCAGAAATTTAAAAACTTCATTTAGTTTTTCGAACAGTTTTATACTTTTAAAATTGCTAATAATAATATCAATCGCACGGGAGAGTTGATAAGTTCTGTTGTTTGAACCATATGAATTCTTTGATCCAAGGTAAAAATATTTACTATTGTTATATTTAATGGGATCTTTTTTGAATTTTTCAAATTTATCGTAAGGAAATTTATCGGATTGTGTATTAGTTAAAGCAAATATTTTTTTCGGTGTTCCGATCGATTTAATATCGGTATCTAATTCTAATTTAATAGATACAAAGAATTTTATAATGTCACGTAGAATATTACTTTTTCCGGTTCCATTGTTACCAATTAAAATAGTAAAAAAATTACTTTTCTCTGAGGTTTTCCCTTCATTTAGTGCAAATGAGTGGAATTTGTTTTTAAATTTTAGTATTTTAAACATTTTTTCCTATGGCGCCCAACGAACGAGGAGCGTTACTGCCGTTCGGTCTAGATGAGTCTCGCAGAGACGTTACAGTTGCCACGAGTATTGCCTGAGCAAAGCGAAGAAAGCAATCGCAGTGACACCCGAATGGGTCTGAAGCTCCTCTTCACCCAAGGCAAAGGAGCGAGGACGTTTCCGAGCACGCGGAGTTAGCTGCCGTTATTGTTTGTTTCACTATCTAAATCAAATATTTCTCTTTTCTGGATCTGAAATGAGTCTGGTAATCTTTCGCAGCGATATAGTTTTACGTCTCTAGCCCCGCTTTCCTTTAATGCTAACGTCATACTCTTCATATCCTCAATAGGTGTTTTTAGGCCGAAAATAATCTCCTTTAAGCAATCTGTTGAATGTATAATATCTTCATTTTTTATCCATGAATTCAAACAGAATGCTCGAACCTCCTGCTCATAAGCCCAGTCAATGTATTTAGTTTTCAAAAATCGTTCAACATATTTATCTTCGAGAAGTCCATTAGCTGTTGGCGGTGGGTCGCTACTATATTGCACATCAAATAAAACAATTCGACCAACGTCACCGAATTTAAGGTATTCTAGCTGGCCTTTTTCAATGTCAATGTATTCAAGATTTTCTTCTATTTTAGTTTCAAAACCGCGTGTAAAGCCAGTATGATTGTGAGCATAATGAGACCACATCAGGATGCTGTCAAATCGACGAGAAAAGCATGTAACATATGCATTATACCTAATATTTTCTTTTCGAGGAAAATATAATTTATTCTGATCTCTATTATTAGCAACCGCAATAGCTTTAAGCATCCAAATTTTCCGATTTATACTCTTCGGATTTTCACCTATCTTTTTCAGATAATTTCGCCACTGCTCTTCGGTACCTTCATGCCTCACTCTGATTTCAGAATCAAATGGATCATTAAAAGCATTAACATTTGAAAAATGTATCCATCTATTTTTAAGATTCGATAAATGGTATTTTCCCAGTGATGCGTATTGATAAATCATAATTTTAAATTACTAAAATGGCAGCTAACGAGGAGAGTGCTTGCCGTTCGGGATAGCCGAGTCCCGAAAGGAGACGTTGGCGTTGGAACGAGATTTCCTGATTGAATTCGAAGAAATCAATCACAGTGACCTCCGAATGGACCGGAAGCTCTTTTTCAATCAGGGTAGGGAGAAAAGACGGTTCCGAGCACGCGGAGTTATGCGCCGTTCTATTCTTTTATTACTTCATTCTTCCGATCACTTTTAATAATTTTTCCATCAAAACTTAATTCATGTGTAATCGTAGTAATTAATCGCTCACTTTTAAAACCTTCTGTACAAAGTTTGCATTCAGGTTCGAATTCACTCAATTCGTTTATGCAGTGGTTTTCAGAAATATATTCTTCTTTTCTATAAAATGAATTGGTTTTGGTATTTAATATATATCTGGTTGAGTTATAACTAAAATCGCAAGTTGTCCCACAACCTGCTTCAATAAAAAATTCTATATTCTCATTTTGCATTTCGAATTTACCGAAAGATTTTCTATTTAAATCGGAGGTCAAATATTTTCGATCCTTCTCGATTATATTTATACAATTAGCTTCTCCAAAAAAAGAGCAACCTTCTTCCTTTGGTGAAATAGAGATAATTCTATATCCGTTGATAAAAAATTCTTCTAGATTTTCTAATTTGCTTTCTTCTAGTTCGGGTAATCTCGATTCCTTACTGAAATCGATTTCATCTAATAAATTATAATCAAATAAACTTTTTATTTTAGATTCAATTTCGGAACTGAAGACGTATGGAACTTCTTCATATTGAGACAGGTTTTCATAGACTAAGAATCCAGAAAATACAAAACCAGAATATTGGTTGTACACTACCTTCTGCCAGCGACCGTAAACACCATCATGTTTTTCAGTATCCGAAGCGTATTGAAATATTTTGACTTTAGAACCATCTGGAATAACAGTAATGATTTTTCCAGATATACCAGGAAAATCTCTAAGTCTTAACCCTCCTTTCGCTTTTATAGTCATCTCATTTGGTGAATGCTTAATTTTTAATTTAATATCGTGATCTACATTTTCTTTTTTACAATTTAGAGTAAAAACAAAAAATGTTAATATAATTGTTATTAATTTCATATATTTATCCTTTTCACTCAAATCAAAGGAATGAGGACGTTTCCGAGCACACGGGATAAGCCGCAGTGCATTACTAAGTCCAAGCTATTACTTTAACACCTGGAGAGAAATGAGAACAGAAAGGTTTATTAAAATCGACCCAATGTCTAAATTCATTGTATTTTATATTTAGACCTGTAATATTAATACTCATTAATTCCCAAGGTTTATGGTGAATTTCTAATCGATTTAAATTTTCATTGTGATTCTTATATAAGCAGTATCTTTCGGTCAGCCATTGATCTAATTTTGTAGGATTTTTTTTACCCGAAATATTATATTTAATATTAATTTCACTTCTTTTCCCTGTTAATCTGAAGGAATCAGGATTTCTTGAAATATTCGAATGCTTGTAAGGTAATCCAGACATCATATTGGCTAAAATTGTAGGAATAATTTTTTCGGCTTCAATACTCAAAAAATAAACACCTTGTTTTTCATCCATTTTTACATAGGTTCTGAGATTAACTTCATGAAAATTGGAAATTGGTCTGATTTGAAAAGTATTTCGAATATGAATTTTATTCATTGTGAAAGCTACAACTGAAATCCAAGTTTCGTTATTAAAATAATCTAAATCTAAGTTCTTTGGAATGAATTTTCTTAAAAGATTATCTTCTACTTTGTAATGTAGAAATATCGCATTGTTCCATTCTTGGTACCAAAACCATTTTCTCTTTGGTAAATCCCATGGTCGATGGTCAAGATGATTTAGTAATTCTTGTTTCACTGTATCCATTTTAAAGGATGTTGGCTAACGAGGAGTGTGCTCGCTGTTCGGGAGAGCTGAGTCTCCAAAGGAGACGTTAGCGTAGGTATGAGATCGCTGTGAGCGAAGCGAGCAGGGCAATCGCAGTGACACCCGAATGGGTCTGAAGCTCCTCTAATTTAAAGAAAAAGGTGCAACGACATTTTCAGCAAAGAGGAGTTATATGGCGTATCGTTTCATTTAAATATTGCTGAACAGGAGAATATCAGATAAACTTTGTATTATTTAATAATCTTACAAATAGCAAAAGGATTGTGGGGGTGATACTTTAAGGTCTTCTTTTATCAGTAAGTGTTTCTTATATCGCCTTGTATTTATTATTTTTATTGCATAACCTTTATTTTTATTTTTAAAGTAATCAAAAAAATATTTTTCTGAGATTCCAGAGTGGTTTTTGGTTTTATCCCATAATTTATTTAAGTCTGCATTTACAATGTAGTCAATTTCGAATTCACCTATTACTCTTTGAATTGGTGACGAAGCGTAAACTACAATCGTTTTAATATCTTTGTTTTTGAAAATGGATCGTCGAAATTCGAATTTTTTTGTTCCATTGAAAATTTTCTCGGCATATTCAGGTTTAATCGACAATAAGACTTTCATTTGTTTCTGTTTCCTTCAAAATTAATTTAAATTGTTCTTTATTGATTCTTTTCAAGCCTCTGATCTCATCGCTATGTCCGGTTAATATTCCTAGCTCAAGAAGCCTTTGCCTATTTATTCTCTTTCCTGTTGGAAATGATTGAGTATATAAGAAGTTGATTATGAATGGTCTATTGTCTTTATTCCAATTCCAAAATTTACCAATTTCTTCATCTGAGAAAACACTTCTTTTTCTACATTTCAATATAAAATCATTTTCATCCAAAATTTGATCAATTTTTCCTTCTGCAATTGCAATTGTAGTTATCACGCTACTATAATATGCTGATCTATCTTTGGCTGCGGTTCGATAGAAAATTATTAGATCTCCTTTACTGATACCTCTTTCAATCGAGCGAGATATGTAAACTTTACTTATTGCATTTCGATGCGGTTGATTTTCTACAAAATCTGTTGAAGATTCAGTAGTTAATATTGAATCTGGCAGTAGTTCTGTATGGTAATCGGGATAGATCGGAATCATAAAAATATTATTATTCATAGATATGTAAGGGAATGTTAGTTTAGGGTTTTGACTATTAAATTTAGGTAGAAAATTTCGAACGTACACCTTTTCGATTCCGTTAGTTCCTGATTTAGTTCCATGAAAATAGAATCCCCATTCTTCGAGTAAAGATATTAGTCTTTGTTGCTCTTCTCTTTTTTCAAAGATAGTTACGTATATCTCATCGACTTTAAATTGAAGAGCATTATCAAAAATTATTTTAATAAATCGTTCCCCTAGACGAACTCCATTGTTTATAACTTTAAAAGTACCTATTTTTAGCCTTTTGTTCTGATTAAAATTTGGAGTAATATCAGAATAATTTTCATTCCTATCTTCAACCTTTAGATACAAGAAAGATAAAATTTTATCTCGATTTATTGTTACGTAAGCAATTTCATCTGATTTCTTTAGAAACCACTTTTCAAAATCAGCATAATCTTCTTTAAAACTGTCGAAGAATGGATCATTTATATTGACTTCTCCAAAATATTTTTTCTTAACGGAAAGAACTTTATAATCAAGTAAGTCTGGGTTTTCTGAAACTACTTTTTCCAGAAAAGAGTCTATTTTGAATACTCTGTCACTTATATTTAAGTATTCTGCTTTTGTATGAATTTTCTTATCTTCTGTTATTAAGAAATCAATTCTTCCGGTATAAACTTCGTTTAATAATATTGAATCATTTCGATCATTCTCACTTATGTCAAACTTAGCTGAAACCATCATGACATCAGAGTTTAACTGAGTAGTCGTTTTAAGTAATTGATAACTTTCTAATTTAATTTTAAATGTATTTCTTGTGGAAACATTACTATTTTTTTCAATCTCTTTTATGGTTACAGGGTGAATAAATTTTGTATATTTACCTTTCTCAAGCCATTTAAAAAGAATTCCTATGTCTTTGTTTAAAATCTGACTGGCTTCTCTGTGTATTACTATATTTGTATCTAATAATACATTCATAATTTTCTTCTTTTAAATTTTGAAATAAATTTTTCGTACAAAGATGTGATTTTTGGCCATATAAAATAAATAACAATTGTAAAACCGATTATTGCTGAGATGTAAACTTCAACGGGAAGACGAGTGACTAAGTCAATATAAGGTAAATTATTCTCTAAGCCAGCTCTATGATTTGGTAGAAATAATAATATACCACATATTAAGTTAACAAACGTTGCAAGTGCAAATTGTCCAGGTCCAATTCTTTCTTTTGAATATATAGAAAAGAAGGAATAACTTTCTTCTCCTTGTTTTTTGTTGAATACTACGACAAGTTCGTTCTCTTTAACTCGGCTATCATCAAGATATTTTTTAAAGGAATCAAACTCGAGTGTTCTCACGTTTTTTAGAGCATTTGTATCGTAAAAAGCCATTTCAAAAGAATTTGGTAGTATATTGAAATAGAAGCATTTATTTATTTTACAAAAAGATTTCCTTGAAAAATCTGGCGGAAGATTTCGCTTTTCATTTACTTTTATATCATAAATTACTGTTGATCTACTTATTCCATTCTTTCTAATTGAAAGTAAATGGTTACTTACCTCAATGTAGAATCTAAAATAGATATTCGTTTGATCTTTAATTTGATTTTCTTTTATAGGTTTAAGGTCTATTTGAACGTTAATTGTTCTTTTGTCAGCGTTTATAGAATCTTTGATTGGAATGATACACAATGGTTTTCTTTCTTCGAATTCTTGTATGACTCCATTTTTATTTTTACCTCCGTCTAAGGACTTCGTGCTTAACACAGAATCGTTAAATATAAATCGACTATTTTCTGAATCTTTTAAGTTATTATACAAGTCAACTACTGTATGTTTTTTTGTTATCCAGGGAATAAACAATTCTATTGTAATCTGATCCTTTGTGATCTGGTTAAAATTATTAATTTCTCCGCCGAATTCGATTAGCGCTGAATTGTTAATAAATTCCCAAGTACATATATGAAATCTATCGAAAGTAATATTTAAATCTGCTTCAGTGAACACAAAAAAATTATTTTCCATTTGTTCCTCTTTGTAAATAAATAATAAATTACGTTATGACGAATAACGAGGAGCGTGCTCGCCATTCCGGATAGCTGAGTCTCCAAAGGAGAAGTTAGCGTTGACAAGAGATTGTTGTGAGCTAAAAGAGTAGGGTAATCGACGCGACAAATGAATCATTCTGAAGTTCCTCTTCATCTTGGGCAAAATTGCTACGAAGTTTCCGAGCACGCGGAGTTATGCGATGTTTGCATTCTTAATGGATTGAAAATTCCAAGGCAACCGTGGTTCTAATTCTGGAAGACCAAAAGGTTCATATATATAGGAATGAACATGCTCATGAATATATTTATTAATCAATTCTATTTTTTCTTTATTGAGAATCTTTTTTTCAAAAGATTTGTTTTCGAATGATACTATGTCTTCCGGCCTCATTTTTTTTAAATACGGGATAATATAATTTAACAATTCAAAAGATATTTTGCATTTATTCATAAAAAGCATCCTTAAAGTCCTAATTGTTATCCCAATTGGATTTGGATTACTTCTTAGATTTATATCGATAAATCCCGAATTAAGATCTTTAAAATAATTATCATAATATTTAAATTTTTTAGTTGGTATTTCATAAATTATTGCATCCCAGGTAAAAAATGATGTTTTTAGTAAATCAGTAAAATTATCACCTATAACCAATCCTTCATTTATCGCCCAAGTATTACTTAATGACCAGATATCCAGCTTCCATTTATTCAATAAAATTCGAAATCCTCCAAATTTATTCATAATGGGATTATATTTCTTAATTAATTTATATAATTCTCTTTGATTAATAGAATCTACCACTAGATCAATGTCTGATCTAAATAATTTATTATCAGAAAGTGATAAATCTCGCAACATTCCACCAAATATCACAACATTCGATTCTTTTCTTATAAACTCTATAAATTCTTTAATCTCATTTCTGTTTAATTTATTTGTTGTTAAAAAATATTCTAAACGTTTCCTTAATAAATATTCAGAATATACAAACGAATCTTCAAGCATACTTTTTTAATTCTTCATGAATAGATATCGCAAAGGAATCTGTCATTCCAGATATCATGTCCGTCATTAGTTGAAATTTTCTATAATCACTTTTCATTTTATTTTCTTTACTTTCGAATACTCTTCTATAGTTTTCTGAAATTCTACTATAAATATAAGCTGCAAGCGGAGTGGTATTTTTCATTTTTCTCTTAATGATTTTATCTTCATTTTCAAAAATACTCCATATTAAATCCATTAAACCCCTAATAGTTTGATATCCAACTAATTCAATCTCTAAAACAGATTTATTTTTATATGCGTTCCTAACATCAAAATCTTTTATTTTTTTACAAAGCGTATTTGCTTCACTTTTCGATATTAAATCTTCTACAAAATTTCCATTAATAATATTATCAAAGTTACTCAGAAATGAATTTTTAGTTTGAGCTATCATGCTGCTAATAGCAAATACTCTAAATTTTTGCATCGAAATATCATTTAGTTCTAAGGGTGATAACCCTATCTTTTTGTATTC
The DNA here is from genome assembly GCF_028462125.1 of Leptospira sp. GIMC2001. Lineage (NCBI taxonomy): Bacteria > Pseudomonadati > Spirochaetota > Leptospiria > Leptospirales > Leptospiraceae > Leptospira > Leptospira sp. GIMC2001. The sequence continues at coordinate 1,760,785 of NZ_CP115468.1, forward strand.
CATATTTTTATTCTTAGCTGATTTAACCACTTCTTTAATTATCTTATCATCTTCTTCAAATTCTAAAAAATCAATTAGATCACTAAAAGAAACAATACCCTTTTTTACTGAATCTTCTGCATCAAGCACTGAATATGCTATATCATCACATGCTTCCATAATAAATGTCAAAGGATGTCTCTGATCCATTTTTAAGCCGCATGCTTTCTTAACTTCCTCAACAATTTCTTTTTCAGAATAAAAATATCCATGTTTTTTAAAAATCTTACCTTTAGTCTTTTTCTTCGTAAAACAGTAAGAATCTAATGGATATTTTATAATAGAAGCTAAGGTTGCAAAAGTTAAATTTAATCCATAATCGTCATCTAAAATTTGCAATCTCGTTAATAATCTAAACGTTTGCGCATTTCCTTCAAATAATAAAAAATCATTCTTTTCTCTTTTATTTAGAGATGACATTTTACTTTTATTATCTTTAAACCAGCTTTGTATTGCTTTTTCTCCTTGGTGACCAAATGGCGGATTTCCTAAATCATGCGCTAATCCAATAGTAGCTAAAAGTGCTGGTAAATTTCGCTTATAATTAAAATCTTCCGGTAACTTAAGTTCTTCATGGTGCTCATATGCCAGGATTGTTCCGATAGACCTAGCTAGATTTGAAACTTCATGTGAATGAGTCAATCTTGTCCTGATACTATCATTTTTTTCTAGTGGAAAGACTTGTGTTTTATCAGCTAATCTTCTAACTGGAGTAGAAAAAAGAATTCTATCATAATCTCTTTCAATCTCAGTTCTATTCTTAATTTCAGAATCCTTTGTCTTCCTTCTTTCATCATTCATTAATTTTTTCCAAACGCTCATATAAACTCCTTAATTTTAGTGATAATATCGCATTACGAGGATCGTGCTTGCCGTTCGGGATAGCTGAGTCTAGCAGAGAAGTTAGCATTGGTTCGAGATTGCCTGAGTTAGCCGAATTTGATACTATTTATCTATCGGAATTTCTTCAATTGGAATATTAATACCGTCTATAACGATCACTTCATTTACCGTTATTGGTCCAAATGCACCGTAAGCAAAAATCTTTCTTTTTTGTTCATTACCGTCTTTATCTAATATTAAATTATTCTTTCTGACGAGTCCATACTTTTCGAGTTTTAATTTTATTTGGATATCATACTCGCTCTTCTTAATGCCTGACTCTAAAATTTCTTTGTTCAAATTTCTGTCTATTTGCAGTTCTTTTGCTTTCAAAAATAAGGATGTTTTTTCATAATCATTTTGAGACTTTGATTCAAAAAATAATTTTTCTATAAAAGATTTGTTCTTTAGTAGTATTTCATTATTAATCATTTCGGTAAATAATTCATTATTAAATAATTCAATAGTAGCATTTTCCGATAAGGATTTTAGAGAAGAGATTACGCTTATGAACGTATTTTTCTCAGGAGGAGAGGAAATTATCTTTTGCAAAAATACAGAAATAAACTTGTCAAATCCTGAAAATAAAAAATACTTCATCGCATAATTAATATGGTTTGTGTTTAAAAATCGGTTTTGGAAATAATTATCTACTAAAGGATCTGGATGGGCTGCAAGGATAACTTCCATGCTATTGATTATGTTAAAATCAGATTCTTTTTGCGAGATATCAATTATATTAAATATTTGTTCACGTGAAAAATCATAGGTTTGCCTTAGTAATAAAGCTGTAGAAGAAAAAGATTTTAATGAAAAATCCGATGATGAAAGATTATTTATAGCTTGGTCAATTTGCTCTTTTTCGAATTCTCTATAATACTCATTGAATTTATTTTTTAAAATTTTTGCAATCTTTCTTGATGGTTTTATATTGTAGTAGTACACGTAAGCTGGCAAACCCACTGCAAATGTACCTAGTAAAATTGAAAAAATTGTAAACACTGTTCCAATACTGGTAAATAATGTATCATGATTGCCCTGATCCCGATTTAGTTAATTTTAGCTCATGTTCTGTATACTTTAATTTTAGAATCTCTTCATTAATTATTAAAATATTCCTATTTAATTCTTCTAACCTACGTTCAGTAGTTTTAATATTTTCACTACTTTTTGTTGGTATGTCATTTTCTTGACCGTAAATTTTAAAACTAAGTAATAAAATTATTAATATGTATTTCATGGTAATCCTTTTGTTAATTTCGGCTAACGAGGAGCGTGCTCGCCGTTCGGAGTAGCTAAGTTTCCGTTGGAGACGTTTGCGTTGGCACGAGATTGCTTGAGCCTAGCAAAGAAGCAAACGCAGTGACATCCGAATGGGTCTGAAGCTCCTCTTCATCCAGGACAAAGGAGCGAGGATGTTTTCAGTTACCCGGAGTTAGCCGGAGGAATTTAAAGCATGGAAACAAACTTTGCAAAATTAACGTCAAAATTGTCGAAGTCAAAGTATATGCTTCGATCCATTTCTTTAGTAAATAGAAAAAAATTTTCTAAATTTGTATTGTGAAAAGTAAAATTTTGTTCAAACATAGCATTAAATCTATTTTTCGTATTGTTATCGTTGTCAATTGTTATTGCAGAAATATATTTGAGCTTATTATTTCTGCTAAGCGAACTTGAAAATAAAAATTTGATATAGTTATCGGTCACCGGTAATGAATAGCCTAGAAATATTATGTGTGTTGCATTGCTAATAACCTCCGAAGCGAGTTCCCAATCCTCATGAATGTCTTTTTCAATATTCTTATTCCATGTAGGAGGTATAATTCTTGTGTCAAGAGAGCCGTGTAATTTAGCAAAAGGTACGCCTTCATTTTTTGGCGATTTTACTGGTCTAATTAAGTTTTCAAAAGGATTTATACGCTGACTAACTGAATAATAGTTAGATATTTCTAATAAATTATTGGAAAGAGCATTTTCTATTAACATATCGTAATTAAGGCTGATTATAGCGAATTTTGTATCTGCAAATTTTATTCCATCTGGGTTAAACTGTGTATAACTCTTCGAACCTATAATAGCTTTCGTTTGGGTATTGGAGATCTTAATATTTGTAACTAATTTGGTAAAAGAATTTAAGTGATTTGAATTAGGATCGGTATAGGAGGTAATGACCGTCTTGATAAAATGGGTAATATTATCTAAGGACTTTGTGTCTTTTTGTATTAAGGAATCCATGTATGCTATAGAAAGGAGATCTTCAATATTGAATAAGTTGACGTTCATGTAATTTTTAACTAATGAGTATCTTTCTATTAATTGTAATGTTTCAAGAATGATTAAATAAGAGTCAGGATCTGAAAAATAAAGATCTTTTGCTTTATTAATAAAATTCCCCATTATGGGAATTCCTGACGGTGCAGAAAAACCAGCTCCAATAAAAAAAACGATATTTTGGTGTTTATTCATTATTTATATATAATTACTTCTAACGCAGTAGGATTGCCGACGTTGGTCGTAGGTGAGTGTCCTGCAAGGACACGTTACCGTTGGCACGAGATTGCTTTGCAATCGAAGTGACTAAGACCAATGTGGCGAAGCCTGTAGTGAGGGCTTGACCCGAACGAAACGGCAATCCGAAGTTAGCCGTAGTGGTTATTTTTTTAAAGATCTTCTTTTAAAAGCTGATTTAGAAAAATTCATTAATTCAATAGTATCTACTCTAGGAAAAATTATTTGTAAATTTTTAAATAAATCTTTTTCATCAACACGCATATAATCTAATAAAATTCTAAAACCTTGGAGATTATTAAGTAAACGATTTCTTCTATTAAAAGCAGCGTTTAATCTATTACTAGAAATTATTAGCATGACTAAGTTAAAAACTTTTAAATGAACGTAATTTATTTCAATATATTTAAAAATTTTGGTTAAATCATGAGCTATAGATAGAATTTTTCTATCTGATACAATCAAAAAACCTGTAAAAAATAGAAGAACAATAAACCATAAAATTATGAAAAAATAAGATGTTTTTAAATTAAATTCAAACAACTTATCTTTGTCGCCTAAACTTAAATAATCTAAATACTTAGAAATAAAATCACTTTTATCTTTTAATTCATGCATATGATTTTTCAATATCCAAAAAATCTATAGAAAAAGCAATACTAAAACTAGAATTATATTATAAGAAGGATTATTTAACCATTACGGCTAACGAGGAGCGTGCTCGCCGTTCGGGATAGCTGATTCTCGAAGAGACGTTAGCGTTGGCACGAGATTGCCTGAGCAAAGCGAAGAAGCAATCGCAGTGACACCCGAATGGGTCTGAAGCTCCTCTACTTTAAGATCAAAGGAGCGAAGACGTTTCCGAGCACGCGGAGTTATTCGCAGTTTTTAGTTCTTCGGAAACGTAAAAGTCCAAGTAAATATTTTCATACCTTTTCGATTAACATATCCACTTTCATTGGAATTATTAGAAAAATAAAAAGCTAAATCACCGTCAAAATCATTAATTTCAATAAATTCATTTTGTAAATTAATTTCAAATTCTCTTTTACCTTTTTTATTTATCCAATAATATTTTCCAGGTAATTCTTTAATCCGGGCAATACCATTTTTAAAAGGATAGGCCTCAATAGCCATCACACTTATAATTACTTTTCCATTCTTATCAATATATTCTTTCACTTCTTGCTTATTAAAATTGGTTGGATTTGAAACTACAGCTAATCCTTCCGAAAAGTGCGATGCTCGAAGATACTTATAATCTATAGCTAGTATTCCTTTTTCATTAATATAGCCAAACTTACCAATTTTATTTGAGAATACTTTTGCTCTGGATTCTGAAAATGAAACTTCTAAACCGAATTGATCCTCTAACAAAGGAATATCGAAAATAGGATCAATAACAAATTTTCCATTATGATCAATAAAACCAATCTTAGAAACTTTCTCTTTATTAATGCTGCAAACAGCTGCTTTTCCTTCCGAAAATCTTTTTGCACAATCAAATTTACCTTTTATAGAATTTCCTTTTGGATTAAAATATCCATAAGAAGAATCGTCAAAAAAATCAAATTGTACTGCCATTAGTCCTTCACCGAATTCTTCACATCGACCAGCAAAAGCAGGAAATATTTTTTCAAAATTTTCATTCACAAGATAGCATGATTCTAAAGATTCGAAAATCATATAACCTTCAGAATCAAAAAGATAATCAGCTTGATATGTATTGTCAAAAAAATATTCTTTTCCGGACTTATCAATAAAATGATATTTATTATCAATTTCCACTCTTGCAAATTTACCTCTAAAATTGGTCACACTCTGAAATTTAAAAGGTATCTTTGTTTTTCCATTTGAATCAATATATCCGAATTTTCCTTCTGAGTAAGCAATATATAATTTCACTCTTTCTTCTGAAAATAAAGAAGGATTATAAATAATTATTAGAATAAAATATAGTAAATATCTTTTCATAAGACTTCCGTTTAAAAATTGCGAATAACGAGGAGCGTTGCTGCCGTTCGGGATAGCTGAGTCTCCGACGGAGACGATAGCGTTGGCACGAGATTGCGTGAGCCAAGCGAACTAAGCAATCGAAGTGACACCCGAATGGGTCTGAAGCTCCTCTTCATTCAGGTCAAAGGAGCGAGGACGTGTCCAGCAACGCGGAGTTATTCGAAGTGTCGATCGTTCTTAAAATATTAACCATAGAATTTTCTGAAAAATTTTATTTCGATTCTTTCAAATCAATATTTTGAATTAAAATGTCAGATTAAATCCATTAAATTTTATTTATCATCACAATCGATATTGAAATTCAGAATTCGCTGAATTTTTCCAATAAATACTAAGTTTCATTAAAGTTAATAATATTGCTTCAGGGGAATAAGTTTAATATTAGAAATTATGTTTTTTCAATTGAATATTTAAATCTTTAAGAATAAATAATTTATTTTACTTACAAGTCAATTTTCATATTTTTAAAAAATCCTATTAAAAATATGATACGCGTTAGAAAGTAGCATAAATGTAAACGGGGCAAAATATGAAGTTCCACCTTCTTCCCTTAACCATTTTATTCGATTATCTATTTTAGATTTATCGATAGGACATGATCTAATTTTAGTTTGTGCAAAATCAATATAGATACGATTTGCGTAATATCCGAAAGCTATCCTGATGGAGCAAAATAAAATTAAAATGAAAAACATGGAGTCAATTTGTAATATATTTTGCAAATAAATCATAATAAATATTTCAATCGCTCCATAAATTATTCCTAACAGAATCATATTTCGATAAAGCATCCAAAAGTGTCCAAAAATTAATGCGGCAAAATTGAATTTATAAATATTTCTTCGATTTTCTTTCGTTACACAAAATTGAGAGGTATAATACTCATTATTTTTCTTTTCATCTACAATGATTAAAAAGTCTTCAATCAAACTTTGGTCGTTTATCGAACGCTGATCGTTTTCTAATTCCATTTTTTTAATTCTCCTTTTTAATACGACATTTCGAATAACGCAGTAGGATTGCCGACGTTGGTCGTAGGTGAGTGTCCGCAGGACACGTTACCGTTGGCACGAGATTGCTTAGCAATCGAAGTGACTAAGACCAATGTGGCTTTAGCCTGTAGTGAGGGCTTGACCCGAACGAAACGGCAATCCGAAGTTATGCGTAGTGGATTTTAATTAAATAAGATGAATTCCCCATATACCCAAACTTTGTAATTATCATTTACACTGATCAATAACCAATAATTTTCCCAGTTATTTACTTTTGTTTTTTGCTCTGTTCGTGCATGAATTACAACTTTTGTTCCTTTAGGAATGCTATTCAAGTAAGGTCCATCATACGCATTAACTATATATTCCTCTTTCGAAAATTCGACTCCAGGTCCAGTCCGGATAATGACTGGCTCACTTACTTCACCGACGACATTACCTAATGTGACAACTGAAATGCCTTTGAATTTACGCTTACTATTTATTGGATTAAGATGACTTTTTATTGGAAAAATGATAGTATCGTTTGGTTTATCGAAATTCGTATAGATTTTGAATTTATTCTGAGACTTGCAAACAAGTTGATATTCATATTCTAAATCTTCGGGTGAACTTTGAATATAGCAAACTCCGCTTAAAAATGTAGATTTACAATTTTGTTTCATAGAACTGTCAGATCCGCAATAAGTTGATTTTAATTTTAATAATTCATTTTCAACTATATAATTACCTTTATTATACCAATACCATCCTTCTGATCCGTATGCAAAAATAAAAGTATTATCATTGTAGATTTCTAAATACATAGAATGCATACCAGAACTGTCCTTAAAACTATTTGTTTTTAATACATTTGATAAAATAGGATGATTATCAGATATATTTTTATTTTGATTACAGGAAATTACGGTAAAAAATATATTTATTATTAATATTATTATTAATTTGTGCATTTTAAATCCATTACGCATAACGGTCCGACTATCCGACGTAAATCCTAGCTGAGTCTCCAAAGGAGACGTTAGCGTTGGCACGTATTCTTGCCTTTGCAAGAATCGTGACAGGATTTATGTGTCGAAGACCAAGCCCTGGATGAGTTTACGAAATTCAGGGCGCAGCGGATGGTCGTTGTTATGTGTTGTTGCCCACTCATTACGATTTCCAAGACGCGAGAAAGTCGGCTCTTCTCTCTATGGAGTTTGATACTTCTTTTCTGTGTCAAGCAATGAGCTTACGGAACTGATCTTCATATTCCGAAGGTGGTGGATCCTTCCCATAACTCAGATACACAATCCTTGGGACGCAATATGCTGCAACTGTTTCTGTAATCAGCATTTTGGATTGGCACAATGGACAAGTCTTGTGAGGCTGAATGAGCGTATCTGGTTCTCTTCGTTCTTCGTAGTTAGAACTGTCATAATAATCATCTGAGTAGAATTTCTCTTCACAAAGTAGTATTCTAGCAGTTTGTAATTTACGACGACTGGCAGAACCGTAAAGTCCAAAATATCGAACTGACTTCGTTCCTTGTGGTAATATATGAAGTAAGTATCGACGTAGAAACTCTCCTTCATTCATCTCAGTGAGAGAGGTCTTGCCTTTAAAGCGAACTATACCATCTTCAATAGAATCGATTGAACTTAATGAAACAGAGCTTCCCTTGATTTTACTTCCTAAATATTCAATGATATGTTCAGCTGTTTCGTATTTGTCAGATATGAATATTCTCTGTTCCTTCATTTTTACAACTTGCCTTAGGAATAGATCTCCAATGTCTGGATTCCTTTTATGTAGCTCGATTAAAGCTTTCTTTAGGATTGTCAAATAGATGGAATCATAATTCTGTAGCTCGAATAATTCATTATGGTAGTGAACTAGTCTTTCTCCATTCTCTGATATACCAACATCACTCATTATCATGTGGATATGCGGATGAAGTTGATTTTCTTCTCCGTGAGTATGTAATACACTAATGATCCCTTGCGTTGAGTGTGAATAGTTCGAATAGTTTAATATCTTTTCTATTGTTTTCTTGGAAGAGGAAAATAATATCTCGATGAATTCCTTATAATATTTAAGTATGTATGGATAACAGAAACTTGGTAGTTTGAACACCATATGATAGTGTCCCGTATCTAAGACGAGTTGCTTTGTTTTAGACTTCCACTCTTCCCGGTTCTGATATTGACACGCTGGACAAGAACGATTGTTGCACGATTCTCGCATGAATATGGAAAGTCTATGCTTTGGACAACTGAAGACTATTCCTGGAACTGCATTCGTTCTGCAAAATGTTATCTGATCTACTACTTTCTTCACGTGCTCTGGGAGATTAGTGTTTTCAATTTTTGAAAAATTCCTATACACTAACTTTTGGAAATCGTTCATTTTATATTAGACTTGCATCATTGGGCAATTGCACATAACGAACGAGGCTAAACGACGTTCCTCGGAGCTGAGCCTACGGAGTAGGCGTTAGCGTCGGCACGTATTCTTGCGTAGCAAGAATCGTGACGGAGAGGAATGTGCCGCAGGCCAAGCAAGGGCGTAGACCCGAAGCGCAGTGTTTAGCCGATGTTATGCGACGTTTTCAAGATTCTAACATATTATTTTAAAATTAAATAATGTAAATTTAATTCAATTTGCTATAAATGGGAACTTGAGACAATATTGCAGAATTTTTTATTGGGATTGTCTTCACATTCTAGGATAGATTTATTAAGCTTTTCCTGAATAGAAATAAGTTCAGAAATTCTGTCTTTTATGATAAGTAATTTGTTTTCTAGTTTAATTTGAACTTCTTTGCATTTGGAATCCGAGTCATATAAATTTAAAAAACTTCTAATTTCAAAAAGTGTAAATCCAGAATTTTTAAGAGAATTGATCAATTCGACTACGCGTATATCTTTTTTAGAGTAAACTCGATAATTATTCTCCTTTCTAGACCCTTTCAAAAGTCCTTCTTTTTCATAGTATCGAATGGATTCCTTTGATATTTTGCAAATTCTTGAAAACTCTCCGATATGCATAAAATTACCTTTTTTTGAGAATAATAAAAAAATGTAAGCCTTCTAGTAAACTATAATGTTGTCACATATATATAGCAAGGAAAATATATTCGGGAGAATTGCCATGTACAAGATATTTAACGATTTTAGGATTCAAGTGAGTGCTGGTTTTTTATTAGCGATATCTTCTTCATTATGCTGTGTTTCTCCTATTGTTGGAGTAATTGGAGGATTCTCTGGAATTGCTTCGACTTTCTCATGGTTAGAACCTTATCGATCATTTTTGATAATACTATCTATGGTAATATTTAGTTTACTATGGTATAATCTTATTACTAAATCCAAAAAATCTGATTTGGATTGTGATTGCGAAAGAAGTATCTTCAATCGTTTTTTTTACAGTAAAATATACTTAACTTTTGTCACGATTCTCAGTTTGTTTTTATTTCTATTTCCAAATTATAGTTCAATTTTGAAATCAGTAAATGAAGTAAAAGGAAAATTAGAAAGTGAACACTTGGTAGTTGCCGAATTTGTGATATCAGGTATGACATGCGTTGGTTGCGAATATAGTGTGAATACTGCTTTAGTGGAATTAACTGGAGTTTTAAAAGTAACTTCGGATTATAAGAAGGGAGTTACACAAATAGTATATGATAAAAGAAAAGTCGGTATTCAAGAATTTAAGGATATTATACAGAATAAAGTTGGATATAAAGTAATAAATATAAAAGGTGAACGAAAATGGAAATAATTACATTATCAACTATAACTTGTCCAGAGTGCGGGTTTAGAAAGAAAGAAGAGATGCCTATAAATGCATGCCAACATTTTTATACATGTGATAGTTGTTTGTATTACATGAAGCCTAAGAATGGCGATTGCTGTGTATTTTGTTCTTTTGGAACAGTGAAATGTCCTCCGAAACAAATTGAAGGATGTTGTTAATTCCTTAAATAATTAATTTAAAATTTGACTTTGAAAATGTCGCATAACGTTCCGCAGCTACCCGCAGGCAGGGATTTTAACCACTGAACTTCCTACGAAAAACCGAACTTCAAATTTACCTCTTCGCTGTCCTACGAAGCACGAAACCCCTGCTTGCGGGTAGGTGCTGTTATATGCCGCTTTTCTCATTTCTTTAATGGTGTTGGTTTTGGTCGTCCGTGTTCTCTATATTTTTTTACTGCTTCATTCCAATGCCAAACCATTCCGCTGTCCGCTGGTGCAACTCGTCTATTACCTTTAACTTGTCCATCGAAGTGTCCGTTGTCATCAAATTCAAAAGGTTGTGAAGCACTCAAAATGTCTGATAGGTCAAATTCTCCACCTGCCAACTCATAATGTCCGTCTAAGAAATACCACATAACCCAAAATGCTTCTTCTTCTGTCAAGTTGTTATAAGCAAAGTTGTTGTCGGAAATTTCGGTAGGCATTTTTATTCCGAGTTCTATTTGTTCACAATGTATTCGTATTAGTTGTCCGTTTTCAAAAAAGTAAAGAATGTCGTCTCCGTCATTTGGTTTTGGTTGAGGACTAATGCTGTCATTAACTTCTCTTGCTGTCGATGGAAAAAAGGTAATTTCTCCTAAACAACAATCGTCTTCATAAACGCTTTTTTCATCTTGTTCAATAACTTTCAAAAAGGTCACACCTTTATGTGTCAAAACCAAACTTGAAAATTCTTTTTTGTCAACCCATTCACCACTTGCTTTTTTCCAATGAAGTTTAATTTCTCTGTCAGCAACATTGTAGTCAAAACCAACGAAGTCGAAATTGTTATGTAGGTCGATATGACGTCCTGCAATTTCAATAGCGTGATTGTCTTTTATGTCGAAGTTTACTTTCATTGTTGTGTCATCCTAAAGTGGCATATAACGGGGAGCGTTGCTGCCGTTCGGGATAGCCGAGTCTCCAAAGGAGACGTTGGCGTTGGCACGAGATTGCCTGAGCAACGCGAAGAAGCAATCGCAGTGACACCCGAATGGGTCTGAAGCTCCTCTACTTTAAGAACAAAGGAGCGAGGACGCTTCCAGCAACGCGGAGTTAGTCGCCGTTGAGTCTTTTCTTGGCTTTGAAAATTTCTCGAAGGGAATCGTGACCACCCTTCACATACAAGGTATGAAGGCAGCGTTTATTGCTGGGAAGAAATTCGATATGGAGCGATATTTCTTGATTTGTTATAATTCGTTGAATCTCGTCATCGTGGATGGAGTAAATATCGGGATCGATTAAAGCTTGGCGGAGAATTTTTCGTAAGGAGGAATCATCCCAAGGTTCACAAGTATCTTCTTTTGGGATGGAAGTAGCGTAATAGTAATCGGCAGGTGGTGTGAGAGGTGCATCTGGTTTTCCGCACCAAGAGCCAAAACCTTGAGGATTTAAGGGGAACCTTTCCGCGGCGGCAAGGGGATATCCGATAGAAAAATAGCCAAAGGCATACCAGCCATTTGCCACAGCAAGTCCATACAAGATTCCTACATCAGCGAGCAAAGAGCCTAGCATTACGTACATGCCCCATTTTTCTTTCCATACTGGATAAGGCTCAAATTCTCCCTTTGAAAAATATTCACAATGAACGCTGAGATACTGTTCTGGATCCTTGCGTTCCATTACTTTCCAACGGGAAATTCCTGTAATGCACGAAAATTGTGAGAGTAATGATAATAATAAGATGAATTTGTTCATTGACGAAATGGCGAATAACGAAATAGCCTTAACGACGTTCCTCGGAGCTGAGCCTACGGAGTAGGCGTTAGCTTCGGCACGTATTCTTGCGTAGCAAGAATCGTGACGGAGAGGAATGTGTCGCAGACCGAGCGAGGGCGAAGACCCGAAGCGAAGCGTTAAGGCGCTGTTATACGCAGTGCAATTTTTACCTGAAGGGATTAACCTTCAATGTTCTATGATATATACCATTCGTGTCTCTATCATCTGGAAAAACAATTATAATATCATATTTCGTCTCATAACTAGAAGTAAGGTTTTCTTTTACAATTTTATTCTTTTTCATTAAATCTATAATTTCTGTGGACAAATATCCATCATACTCTTGATAAAAAATTAATTTAATATTTAACTCAAATTCTTTATCAACTATTTCGACCGGTTTAATTTGGTTTTCAAATTCTTTCTCTTTATATTCTCCATGAAGTTTGTAGGACTTAAAAGTAATTTCATTGTCAAAAAAGAGACAAGTTCCTCTAAACTCTTCTTTATCGAATGAATAAAAATAGTCGACACTTTCAGAATAAAGACATTCTTCTTCATTTTCTAATTTTAGTATATATTCGGTAGTATCTGCAACGTGACTAGCTTCGGTACTTCTAAAAGAAGAAGCTATTAATCCTTCATCTGAAATATTTTTTGGCAAGTCATGCAAGTATTGGCCAAATACCCAACCTTCGAATTTTCCTTTTCTAACTTTGTTCCAGTTTCCTTGAATTCCATTAATTTTATCATTTACCTCATTATCTTTAAACATATAAACAACTGTTCCATTAAAAAGCTGAGTAATTGCTTTACTTTTTATAGAAGGCTCTTTCCTAAGATTTAAATATGTTTCTACTTTTACCCTTTTGAAATCTGATGAACTAATGTAGTTGTTTGAGCGTGAAAAATCAAAAGTCTTTTTCTCATCACTGGTTTGTATTTTATCTTTGCAAAGTAATATCATAAAGCAAATTATGAGCGTATTCTTTTTCATTTTTTTTCCAATTTTTGCATTGCGTATAACGAGGAGAATTGCCGACGTTGGTCGTAGGTGAGTGTCCGAAGGACACGTTACCGTTGGCACGTATTCTTGCCTAGCAAGAATCGTGACTAAGGCCAATGTGTCGAAGACCGAGCCGGTAGTCCGGCGAAGTGGCAATTCGGAGTTAAGCGAAGTTGGATATTCTGTTACAAATCATCCATTATACTGAAAATCAATTTCAGCAGCATTAAGATAAATCAATCTAAACAGATGATTTATTTAATGCAAGTATTATTTATTGGAAGCATTTAAATTTAATAAATATCACTAAACTATCTAGTCCAAAAATTCCTTCAATTATGATTATAAACTAACTAGAAAAGCTATCGTGTAAATATTGACTAATTTTATATTAAATACTCAAGACATTATTTTCCGTTTGTTAAACTTCTCTTTTTTTATTATTCTATGAATGATATAATTGATAAATTTGATATATCATAACTAATTATTTATACTTCTTTCTTCTTTATAAAATAATTTATTCAATTTATCATGAATTAGAAATACTCCGAATGGTATGTAGAAATAAATCAAAAAAGCATCAATGAGAACATCAAATATGTTAACTTTCTTTTTCTCATTCTTCATTTTTATAACATTAACACCATACGATATTATAAAAATAGCAATTAATTGCAAATAGAGCAATGAATAATAAATAAGGTTTTTAAATAGTATGCTTTCTTCAAAAATATACATTAAATATTCAGGGCTAAGATTTAAAAAAGATAAATGCATTATCAAAATTAAAATTAGAATAGATAGAGATATTATTAACATAATTTTGTTTTTAATATATTTTAATAGTTGTATATTAATTTCTATATAGATCAAAAAAACAATCGAAACGAAGAAGCTTAATAAATAACCGGGAATTTCAAAACCAATCAAATCCGGATAAAGCACAAATAGGATCGCAAAAAATGGTAAGAGCAATAAAAGAAATAGCAGTAATAAAAATATAGTGATCCCTTTAAAATAGAGCATGTTGATTCCTTTTCTTAATTTTTTGTATTTATTTATCAATTTCGCTTAACGGTCTGACTATCCGACGTAAATACTAGCTGAGTCTCGAAGAGACGTTAGCGTTGGCACGAATTCTTGCCTTGCAAGAATCGTGACTAGGATTTATGTGTCGAAGACCAAGCCTGTATTTCAGGCGCAGCGGATAGTTGGTGTTAGCCGTCCGTCGCCTTCATTGAGGCATGGACGCCGACAAATTACGCTGCAACCTTTTATATCTTCCTAAATGCGATTCTTAATTCAATTTTAAATTAAATTTGTAAATCAAAATCAGCTTTCGTATCCGAGTCTTTCATTTGAAAAAGTGTTAATTGACGTTCTTAGATTTCGAACATACATAAAACATTTCAACAAAACAGGGTAGGGCACGGAAATCAATAAAAAGTGTATTAAACATTATTTCTTAAATCTCGTTCAAATACATTTTCAAGATTATATGAAATCAAGAATCTTGATGATGTTTAATACTTTTTAAATTTAATTGTATCGAACTTAAACGCATTGATTTGTTTTTAGATATTTTAATTTCACTATTTTTAAAAATTCGTTAAAAATATTAGAATAACACTCAGGAATTTATAGAGAGTATTAAACTTTCTAATCCTTTTTATACCTTCGAAATGAATGGATTTATTCATCGATTATTTTAAATAGTGTAAATTATAAAAATTAAACACGTAGTTATATTCTTTCATCCTTAAAAATCTAAAATTGACAATTTAAACAAATTATCTCGAACCGAATTAATTGGAATCGGCTATCACATTATTATTAGATTTCATGAGTTTTTATAATGTCTGGTTATTTATTAATTCTTTATGAATAAAATAGCGGACAGGATGTCCGCTCTTACAGGCGATGATGGCTAAAGAGGAGCGTTGCTGCCGTTCGGGATAGCTGAGTCCAGCACCATTCAGCGAGACCTCGAGCGATAAGAATGGTGCTGGACGTTAGCGGTGGCACGAGATTGCCTGAGCAAAGCGAAGAAGCAATCGCAGTGACACCCGAATGGGTCTGAAGCTCCCTTACCTTAATGATAAAGGAGCGAAGACGTTTCCAGCAACGCGGAGTTATACGGACGTGCCGAATTTAACCTTCCTGATATTGATTTTTTTCATTTAGAAAATATTTAGTTAGTCAAATCCCAAAAATATTTCGATAGCTAAATGGAATTATAAGTTATATTTCCATTTATTATAAAATTTAAAAGTCATTATTATTTCCTGTAGGATATTTTTTATAAGCTAATTTATTTATATCTAATTCAGATTTTCCCTCAGCTCGTAATTGCCTACAATATAAAGCTCTAAGCAATGCTAAATCATCAAAAGGAAATTTTTCTACTTCATTTTGATTCTTTTCTCTTATTATTTCTTTCCATCTATAATTGAGCTTTGCAAGCAAATACTCTTGTCTTTCAAAAATTTTTCGACGACCATCTTTGTTTTCTCCTCGATTTTCTAGCTCAAAATTAGTAGACATTGCATAGGTTATGTCTTCAAAAATCCAATAAAGTAATTCATCTAAATCTTTTGTAGTTTTTCTTCTAATTTCATGACCGCGTTCTACAACTACGAAATGCATGAATCCATTTACATCAACCTCAATATGTGGATGTGCAAAATCCTTAGAATATCCAAAAGTAGGTAATAGATTCTTTGATGCGTTTATTCTATTCGATAACTTAGTTACTATTTTCTTTATTTTCTGGATTGAATATTTCAAAGTCTTGTTATTCAAATTAAAATTGCTAATGTTTTACTTTTCTTTTCAGTTTTTTTCTTCAAAATAAAAAACATCTATCTATTTAATTTTGGGACAAAATTCTACAAATGTAACTAATCTAAAACATCAAAATCATTGGCAAAATTCACATTAGACATTATCTCGATTCGATCTAATTAAAACATTTCTTAAGGTAATAATATATTTTTTTAAAAATATTTTTTATAAAGCGAAAACCTTTCTTAAAGTGAGCTTTTCGGCATGCCGTATAACGAGGAGCGTGCTCGCCGTTCGGGATAGCTGAGTCCAGCACCATTCAGTGAGCTATGCGAACGTTAAGAATGGTGCTGGACGTTAGCGTTGGCACGCGATTGCTACGAAGCGAAGCTGAGTATAAGCAATCGCAGTGACACCCGAATGGGTCTGAAGCTCCTCTTCACTCAAGACAAAGGAGCGAAGACGTCTCCGAGCACGCGGAGTTATTCGCTGGCACTGAATTTCCCTAAAAAAATATTTCTATTAATACAATTTAACATTTTTTTCTATGATCTATTATTGACGATCCTGCAAAAAGTCGATTTTCTTCAAAGAACTTTCTTGAAACCATTGTTTCACAGTGTTTTATGGAGGTCAAAATATTAAATTGATGGTTTTTGAAGAATCGCCTTTAATTTTTTATATGATTTAATTGAAAAAAGAAAAAATCTATATTCACTCGATGGTAAATATGAAAAATCGTATTCCAATAATCATATTTTCAATCCTAAATTCTAATAAATTCATTCATATCCATAAATTCGTAATCCTGTAGAAAGCAATTCATATCTAAAACTTCCAATAGTTTTTACTAATTCAATTGCTTTTTCAATGTCTTGATGATAATGTTTAAAAGGAATAGACTTATAACCTTCTATTTTTCCGACCCAAGTTAATTCCAACCATTCTATTTCTTTATAGAAATAATTATAACTATTAGTTCCCTCGGAAATCCAGAATTCTTCTAAATCTTCCGATTTGGGCATGTATGATAAAAACGGAATATCTCTATCTACTAGTTTCAAATTAATTTGATTCAATACTATATCTTCATTATCTAAAGCAGTGAAAAGCTTTTTCCATTTAGAATTTGACATGAATGAATGATTAAATATTTTTGAAATTAATTTATCAATCCTATCTTCATGCTCGCTGATATCGAATTCTTTTTGTTTTTTTAACCAATAATTATCCATTAGATTCATTTACTAATTTTAATTTATGTGCTGGCGAATAACGAGGAGCGTGCTCGCCGTTCGGGATAGCTGAGTCTCGAAGAGACGTTAGCGTTGGCACGAGATTGCCTGAGCGTATGCGAAGAAGCAATCGCAGTGACACCCGAATGGGTCTGAAGCTCCTCTACTTTAAGGGTAAAGGAGCGAGGACGTTTCCGAGCACGCGGAGTTATTCGTCGTTAATGGACACGACGAAGTTTAATTGGAAGTGAAGAATTTAGCTTTTGCAGCGCTTAAGCAATTAGTTTGAGCAGCACCAGTAGTGGAATACGTACTGTCATCGTAATAAGTTTGAGTGTATGCAGTATTTGCGCCCTCAGCAAACAACCAGGTGCACTTCCCGACTATCGTTTTAGCAGCAAATCGTGCGGCACAAGAGGAAGCATTATAGTCAGTATAACCAAGCGGACATGAGGAAATCGTACTTCCAGTTGGGAAATCAATACATTGGGTGTTAATAGAAAATTTGCAGCTTCCCTTTCCTGAGACATGATCCTTTAATACTACAAACTGAAAGCTAATATCAGAAAAATTTTCAGTTGAAACTTCAAAAGCATATTCTTTGTTTGCATCTAAAGAAATACTCGATGCCGTTCCGTCGGAAAAACTTGATGAGGAAGAAATAGAAGATATTTGAGTAGAAGCGTCCAATACGGTTGGCGAATTAAATAATTTAATATTTATTACACCGGAGTTTGATTTTCCAAAACCACCAAAATAGTAAGTAGATCCAGTACCAGTTGAAAATCTAAAATAAGCTGGTGAACCTCGCTTTGTAGTACTAGTTACTTGTGTTCCAAGTGTCAATGACGTAAATGTACGATCGGTTGATGCTGAGTTTGAACTAGCACTTGCACCATTTGCTAATTGCTGGAGTAAAAGAATGTTAGTTATATCTTCATTTTCAGTATTGTCATTGGGTTTACATGAAAATAATAGAAAAAAAAGAAAAAAGTAAATATATTTAGTCATATACGCATTTTAATTAAAGGATATTTTTTGAAAAGCATTTTAATACATTATAAATGGTTTTTACTCTCTAAAACTTGAAATATTAAAAATAATTCTTTATAGATAATTTTATAAATGAAAACGAATTTCTATTCATCTTAATCTTTAAAAATTTAAATGACGAATAACGAGGAGCGTGCTCGCCGTTCGGGATAGCTGAATCTCCGAAGGAGATGTTAGCGCTGGCACGAGATTGCAGTGAACGAAGTGAACAGAGCAATCGCAGTGACACTCGAATGGGTCTGAAGCTCCTCTACATTAAGGACAAAGGAGCGAAGACGTCTCCGAGCACGCGGTGTTATGCGTAGTGCCTATGGTTTTATAAGGTGGGACGGAATAAAGCCGAATTTTGTAGATTCTCTTAACCATCCTTGATAATCGGGAAAAAGATTTAATCCCGATAGATTCAATTGCTCTAAGTAAAAAGTTACATCTTGTACATTAATTTGTTTTAAGTTTACGATAATATTTGCATGTGAGCCTATTCTATTTGTGAAACTTTCTAGACTAGGTTTTTCTTCGACTATTTCATAGTCAGTTATTTTTTCATCGAGTGTTGAAAGCCCAATTATATTATTTTTAGTATTTGTATAAGAATTTATAGGTAACAAGAAGCAACCATTTTGCATTGTTATTCTTTTATTTCTTCTAGGCGGGTCTACCCTTACAACGAGTCTTGGTATCTTGGGCATTTTACTTCCAAAAAATGTCTTTAAACTGTATTTCAGTAGTGTATTCAGGGCAATATTTAATTTTTGATCATCAACTAAATTCTCAGTTTTATATTTTTCGCGACTATCTGGATTTATTGGGTCTGTCCATTTTTTAAAATCCTGAATATTTCTTTCAATATTTATCAGCTGAGTTTTTAAAGATTGGTCTAAAAAATCCCGATTTAAACAAAAAATTGTTGGGTTAAAATCTTTTATTAAATCACAAAAAGCAAAATACAAAGCTACAGAAAATGAATAAGTAAAGTCTACCAATCTTGATCTCCCACCATAATGTTGAATATTTGACCAAAGCTCTAATAAACTATTCTGATCACAGTTCCATTCATCTCCAAAATTATGAATGATTTTATATATTTTGGATTGAATAATTGATTCTTCAATTGAATACCCTCTGGTTGATAATTCGCTTTCGTCGTACGCTCTCTCAATAGAAGATTGTATACCGTACACTTCTTTCGGGACTCCTCTGAAAATATATGAGCTTTTTGATGTTGCTATCGCGACTGTTAGGTCTGATAAATCTCTTAATGTTAATAATTTGTATTTATAAAATTTCATAATTTTCCGGCATTACGCATAACGAGGAGCTCAATCGCAGTTGTCGATAGCTGAGTCTCCGAAGGAGACGTTAGCGTTGGCACGAGATTGCTTGAACAAAGCGAAAAAGCAATCGAAGTGACACGACAATTGCCCCAAGCCCTCTTCATTGAAAACAAAGGGCGCAGGGGGTTTCCGATTGAGCGGAGTTATTCGAAGTGAGCTACTATCAATTAATAGCCCTGCCATCAGTACCTTTAGGTATTTTTATTACCTCTTTACTTTCCTCATCATGCTCGATAACGATTATTAGTAAGATGCCCGATTCTAAATTTAAAGTCTTCCACAAATCAATATATGGTTCAATCTCGTCAAAATTTCCGATTCTATCCGTTAAGAATTTATATAAATTCCTAGATGGCAAAACAAGAACCCCAGCATCTAAAATACCTTTTATTAATCCAAGCGCCATTTTATTCAATGCTCGATGAGTTGAAGATATATTTCCAGTTTCCCATTCAATTGCAATTTTTCTATTATCAGTTTCTAATATTAAATCTAGGTTGCCTGGTTTTTTTCGGGAAGCAATATCAAGGGGTTTTTCTGCCTCCCAGCCTTTAACGACCAATCTTTTAACAAAAGTGTCTTTTATGGGCTTTACTCCATTTCCTTCACCGCGCTTCTTACCACTTTCTGGATAAATAGTAAATTTTCCGCTACCTGGTGGCCAGTCAACTTCCTTAACTTCTTCAATTATTCCATCTCGTATAATTTTCCAGTCTATAGATTTTGAATAATTTCCTTTTTCAATTAGAGTTTCTATATGAACTACTTTCAATCTATCCTTCTACATGGTCTGTATTTTTATGTGCATGGACATCATCAGACTCGAACCGATCTTTTATATCATCTGCATAGTCAATTTCAATACCAATCCAGTGACGGTGTTTATTTTCACAGGAGATAAACGTAGTTCCACTTCCACCAAATGGATCTAAAACTATATCGCCAGGCAAAGTGCTCATTTCTATTATTCTATCAGTAATTTTAGTTGAAAGTGCGTTGGCTTTTCTATTTTCAGATTTAAATTTCCTGTGTCTGACAGGTGGAACATCTGTCCAAACATCTTTAAGATTTACTCCAAGAGGATTCATAGCTTTTCTATGACCTCCGTAATCTTTAATTTCACGATGGCAATGCCTGCATAATTCAATTGGTGTCCTAATTTTTCTAAATGTTTTTGGTTTACCTTTAGTATAATAAAGTAGACTATAATGGCTTGGATATAGTCTCCCTTGAATTGGAAGTAACATGTTTAACTCTATTGCAATCCAATGTCTAAAATCCATTCCAAGTTCATTAAGATAAGAACCTAAGAGTATATTCCATTTAGGTAAATTATAAAGGAAAAATGCCCCACCCGGTTTTATTATTCGAACACACTCTCTTATCCATTGCTTTGACCATTCAATGTATTCATGCTCAGGTCTTTTATCATCAGTGTTCTTTCTATATATTTTTCCAATATTAAAAGGTGGGTCCGCAAATATAGTATCAATAGAATTCTCCTTGATCTTTGGAAGAATTTTCATACAATCCTGATCAAAAAGAGTTCCTAAATCTGATTCAAAATATGGTTTTGGAATTTCATTAAAAAGAAGTTCCCAATCAAATGTTGATGTCGGGTGGATTAGTTTAAGTTGCGCAGATCTTCCCATTACTCAACATAATTTGAGACATAAGATTATTTTCAAGCTAAAACTTATCGAAGGAAAAAGGAAGAAATAATGTGATGTAAAATATTATCTAATTTAGATATAAGGCTTAGCTCATTTCGAATAACGGGGAGCGTTGCTGCCGTTCGGGATAGCTGAGTCTCCAAAAGAGACGTTGGCGTTGGCACGAGATTGCTTGAGCGAAAGCGAAGAAGCAATCGCAGTGACACCCGAATGGGTCTGAAGCTCCTCTTCCTTCAGATCGAAGGAGCGAGGACGTTTCCAGCAACGCGGAGTTATGTGCCGTAAGTGTTGCTACGGATTGTCATTAAGCCCATTAATTAATATTTGAATGTTATTTTCGAACCATGTATCTGGAAGATCAATATTTATTTTAAGGCTATAATGATCAATCACGGTGTTTAAAGATTTTGAAAGATACTTTGTCGCATTATACATTTGGTCAAACTCAAAAGTCGATTTAATAAAAATTGGAGAGCGTATATATTTATGGAAAGGACTATTGTAGGGAACCGAGTCAATTCTCCCCGTATGATTCCACATGCTATGAGTCGCTGAAGAAAACGGTATGTATAAGGCGTTATAAGTATTTAATATTTCCGCCTCCTCCGCCATTTTGCGAGTGCTAATTCCAGACCAATTCCCAATATTTACATCCTGTAAAAAAATGTAGTGTTGTGAATTAATCCAATTTTGTAAATTTTCGATAAGATCATGCATGGCCTCCTTTTCTTCATTATCCATTTCATCCGTGATTTGGTTTTTAATATGTTCAATCTGAAGTTTTAGTTGTCCAAGTCCGTATGAAATATATAGCTTTGATCTGAGTTTGGGAGATTTCAATATCCAAGCGAGCGTTATGTGACAATCGATCATCGATCTCAATAATATAGGTGCAATATGGACATCCCAAATGTCTGGATTTTTTGACATTTTTATTGCGATATTGCTTTGACGGTTAATTAAGGATCCAACTACTTCATATTCAGAAGAATCATATGTGTCTATAGGTAGGCTAGTCCATATGTCATTTACTATTGAATGTGTGTGGTTTCTAAAATTATTAGCAAATACAATTATAGGATGATTAATATTTGGATCTGTGTCAATTATATCGATAGGAATCTGAATTTTTTCTATTGAAATTCCGTTTCTCCAAAAATATTCAGACCAAGAGCTTCCCAATTCATCTTGAATATTCATGTATGAAGAATTAACATGATTTCTAATTCTACCATGTAATTGTTGGGATTCGTAAGATTCTGGATTTTCGATAATTAACCTAAAATTAGGAACCGAATTATTATCTGGAAAATGGGATAATCCATTTTCATAATCTGAAATGCAAATTATAGATTGAATGACTGTTGAGAAATCTGATCTTCGATTAAAGGTTAATTGAATAAGTTTTTTTAATGTGGATTTATCCTTTTCGATTTGATGATCAATATCACCAAAAATAACTTTAAAAGGATTATTTTCTGGGTAAAAAGCTATAAATTGTTGAATCGATTTTACGAAATCCAATTTCATTTCTGAATTATTTAAATTGTTTTGCAATAATTTGACAGTCGATGATTCCAGTTTATTAAAACTTGAGATAAAATGAAAAGGGAATCGCTCCGAATCATGAATACTAGTGTAGCAAAGAGATAGGAATTTAAGGCTCAATTCGGAACCCTTCTCTAACCCAAACTCCAAGATAGGGAGTCCAAGCCAGATAATTTCTGGAAGTAAATCGTCAATATAGTTAATTTCTTTGATCGGGAATTTTTTAACAAACTCTGGTGTAAATATTTTCCTTTCTTGGATGTGACCTTTAAGAATTATTTTTTTGTTTTTCATATAAATTCAATTTCACTTATGGCACATAACGAATGAGCTTGCCGACGTAGATCCTAGGTGAGCCTCCAAAGGAGGCGTTACCGTTGGCACGCATTCTTGCTCTTGCAAGAATCGTGACTAGGATCTATGTGTCGAAGACCAAGCCGGTATTCCGGCGCTGCGGCAAGCGAAAGTTATACGGCGTACCCATTTTTAAATTTCTAAAGCTATTTCACTTGAATATTCTGATCTTTTAATGGTAGGCGTATATCACCAACAAAAACATATCTGATCTTTCCATTGTTCATCATTTTGTGAATCGCTTGTCTTGTAATTTTATATTTCTTCGCCATTTCATCAACGCTTGCTAATTGTGATGCGACAACTTTATCCGAGTCCACCTTTGCTTTCAATTCTGCAATTGTCGCATTAATCTTTGATTGACTTCTCTTGGAAAATATTGCATCTCCACATTTATTACACTCGTAACCTTCCAGACCATTGACCATTTCTTTTCCATAATCTTTTACTATAAAATTAGTCTTCAAATTTAACTTTTTCTTCATTGATCCTTGAGATCCGCACGATGGGCAATCTTTCCATACTTTATCTTTCATAGTTGCTATCCTCTTTAAAAGAAATAATAAGAGCATCCTCTTCTAAAATTTGTAATTTAATATATATATGCTTTTCTTGAATTCTCATTTTGTAAACATCATGCCAAAGCTTTACATTTTGATGTGACGTCATTGATTTATAAAAATTTTCGTGACTTAACTCTAGAACATTACTGACTATTCCTTCATAATCAAAACCGAAACTTTCAAGGGCTGTTAATTGTGCTTTCTTTGTAATAAATACACTACCACTTCGTATAAGATCTTTAATTACCTTCAAAGAATAATGAGCACGTTTTTTCTCCACTTATTACACTATATTTAAATAGTGTACATTGTCAACCATTTAGATCGATCGGATGTAAAAGTCAATTCTCTTGTGTAGAGATTTTGGGTATGCCGTATAACGAGGAGCGTTGCTGCCGTTCGGGATAGCCGAGTCTCCAAAGGAGACGTTGGCGTTGGCACGAGATTGCCTGAGCGTAAGCGAATAAGCAATCGTAGTGACACCCGAATGGGTCTGAAGCTCCTCTTCACTCAGGTCAAAGGAGCGAAGACGTTTCCAGTAACGCGGAGTTAATCGCAGTTATCAAATGCTTAAGTATTATCATTCACATATTTAACAAATTCATCAGCAATTTTTGGAGGATTTGCTAGTTTAGTTTGGTCAGCTATTTCATCATAATATTCAAGTTCATGAACAATAATTGGTATATCAGAATTGAATTTATTCCTTATTATCCCTTCTTCGTGTATCCTTTTAGAACATTCTATCGCTAAATTTACGAAATGTTTTTTTATAAGATCTAATTTATTTTCAATTATTTCACTATAGTCAACTTCAATTTCATAATTAGATACATGAAGTCTTTTTATTTTTAACAAATTTATCCATAAATTACGACCTTTTATATCATCTTCCGAACAAATAGCGGCTAATTCATTTTGTAACCAATATGCATAATTCCATTTAGCCTCGGATTTACTTGATGCATTTTTTATTTCAATTTTCATATTTTTTATTGTGTTAAACCCTAAAATTAGATTAGGAAATCTTGGATCGTCATCTTCATCATTAATATAAAAAGAGAGCGCATAAATATCCTTTATATCTTTTTCTTCTATACTGTTAATTTTATTCTTTAATGTTAAGTATAAATATTCTTGGAATTCTAATGAGACAGATTTAACCTTCCAACTTTTAATTATTTTTTCAAATATTATAATCAATAGTCTAAAGAACGCTGTTATCATAAATCTTTTCTCCATACGATAAACATATCATTATTTACATTTCACTCAAATTATATTTTTTTAATGTATACTAGATTCAACCAGTCATTTTGTTGCACTTATGGGTTGAATTCGCTTATTATTAAAATATTTTTTTTTATATTTTTTTGATGATTGCGATTAACGAATGAGCTTGCCGACGTTCCTCGTAGCTGAGCCTCCAAAGGAGGCGTTAGCGTCGGCGCGTCTTCTTGCCCTGCAAGAAGCGTGACGAAGAGGAATTTGTCGAAGACCGAGCCGGTAGTCCGGCGATGCGGCAAGCGAAAGTTAGCCGCTGTGATTTATAATTTACCAGGTCGTTCTAAGTCCTTTAATCTTTAATTTAGAAATAATTGCATCTTTAGAAATCAAAATAAAATTTCTTTTAATCGCAAGGTAAACTAAAAATAAATCAAATGGGTCTTTATGTCCAATTAAATCAAACATTGAAAAATTTATTGCTTCTTCGCTGGATAAATCTATTATTTCAATGCTCATTTGATTTAAAAGTTTTGGAATTTCTTCTGATTTGAATCCTGAAATTGTCAATTTTTTCAGCCGAATTTTTAGGGCAATTTCCCATAAAGAAAGACTTGTTACAAATATACCATTGTTTGGATTTTCTAAAATTCTTTGAACATTCTTACTAAGCTTTTCAGGATTTGAAATGCTCCAAAGAATACAATGAGTATCAATTAAATAATTCAATTTAAATTCAATTTAAATTCAATAATTCTTCTTCAGTCATCTTGAAGTTATTTGAGAAAGCGACTTTCGACTTTCCTTTAAGAATGCCTATTGCTCTTTTTCCTCCTTTAATCTCTTTCAAAGGCACAATCTTAGCTACTGGCTTTTTATTTTTACCGAATAGTATTTTTACCTCTTCCCCATTCTTAACTAATTCAAGTATACTAGAAAAATTACTCTTTAATTCACCAATTGGAAAAGCCTTCATGATTTCACAATCCTTTGTATTTGACTACTTGTCAAGTAAAATTTTGCTATCATTTAAATCAAATTTACTAAAATAACGAAACATATGTATTCCTATGGCGAACCTGCAATAACTTAAGAATGTAGATATTAATAACTGTATAAATCACAAACATAAACATTGTAGAAATATATTAAAATAATAAATGTATTCAAGTTCGTCATAGATTATTGTCTTTCAATCATGGCGGCTAACGAGGAGCGTGCTCGCCGTTCGGGGTAGCTGAGTCTCCGTAGGAGACGTTAGCGTTGGCACGAGATTGCCTGAGCAAAGCGAAGAAGCAATCGCAGTGACACCCGAATGGGTCTGAAGCTCCTCTTCACCCAAGGCAAAGGAGCGAAGACGTTTCCGAGCACGCGGAGTTATTCGAAGGCCTCTTTTATTTTGCTAAGTCTCTTGAATTAATTGTCAAGATGCTTTAAGAAGAATGTATTCCTTCTTTGATTTTCCATCTTTTTTTCTTCTTACCTTTGCTTTAATTTCTAAATCCATTCCAAGACTATCTAAATAATCAATCAAAGTTGAAATTTTCATATCCTTTCTTGATTCAAGTTTTGATAACCCAGACTGTGAAAAATTGGTAATATCTTCTTGTCTCAAACCTACTTGTTTTCTTAAATCTGCGAGATTTATTTGGAAAAGCATTTTTTCAGCTTTATTTTTTGCCCTCGTAATGCTTTCTGGGGAAAGTAACTTTTCAAGATTTTCTATCGGATTTCTTTTTACTTTTATTTTCATCAAAATTCTCCTTATTATCATTCAGCCATTTGCGATAAATTTTTTCAACAATCGGGATCATTTGATTATAAAATAGTTTATCATTTCCTCGTTTATCTCCACCAGCGAGAAGTAATCCAATTCTGTTTTCAGTAAAAACAAAAAAAATACGAATTACTTTCTGTTTAACTTGAATTCTTAACTCTTTTAAATTCTTAATCTTTGAACCTTGAATTGAGTCTGCAAATGGTCTTCCAAGTTGAGGACCCTTTTCTCGCAAAATATAAAAATGAGCTAAAATATCTTCTTGAATGTGGGATTCTAGCTTTAGAAGCCATAAATCAAACTCAGCAGTAGACTCGATTTCCCACACAATTGCAATTCTAATTGAGATAATTATTCAGTCAAGTGAATATTCACTTAAATTTATATTAGAAATCATTTTCTGAGGCTTTCGAATAACGAGGAGCGTTACTGCCGTTCGGGATAGCCGAGTCTCCAAAGGAGACGTTGGCGTTGGCACGAGATTGCGGTGAACGAAGAGAGCAGAGCAATCGTAGTGACACCCGAATGGGTCTGAAGCTCCTTTTCTTAAAGGGCAAAGGAGCGAAGACGTTTCCAGTAACGCGGAGTTAGTCACAGTAGCACTGTTACTTAATATTTTCTTCAAGAAATATAATTTTATAGCTTTCTTCAGATCTATATGCAGAATAAAATATCGGTAATTTCTCAATAGTATTTTCTTTAAATATTTGAATTATTTTACTTTTATTGCAATCAATCATATTAATACCAAAATAGATAGCTCTCAATTTATTCTTTTTGTAATATATTTTTCGCTCATCGCAAGCAAAGGAGCTCTTTTGATAAATTGATCGAAATTCCTCCTCATATTTCCAATCTTTACTTTTTTTCATAAAGATATCGGCTAATTTATTATACTCTGATGATAGCCCGTTAAAATAATTAGATTTACGATTACTATATGTAACCTTTTTTATAAAAATATTATTATTGTAGTCGCTATTATTTAAAAGTAATTGATTTGGTTCTATTTCTAACTTATAAACATTATCTTCTGCTTTCTCGACTTCAAATTCTAAACAATATCCAAAATGACTTTCTGCATAATGACTCCACATTAGTAAATTAGTATTAATGTAAGAAAAACAACAAATTCGATGATTCAAATTAAATTTACTTTGCTGAGTCTTATCAGCTTCAATCCCTTTTTTTATTATTGAGCGATTTAATCCAAAATTGTTAATCTCATCAGCATTTAGTTTTGGATATTTTGTATCTGGATACTTAAAATAAATATTAACTTGACAATCGAAAGGATCGTTAAATTGACTCGGATCATTAAAATATAGATAATTATTTTTAAGACTATCTAGAGCATTATGTGAAAAAGGAAAATATTTATACATTTTAACTCATTTTTGTAAAAGATTACTGCTATTGTGACTAACGAGGAGCGTTACTGCCGTTCGGGATAGCTGAGTCTCCAAAGGAGACGTTAGCGTTGGCACGAGATTGCCTGAGCGAAGCGATGGAGCAATCGTAGTGACACCCGAATGGGTCTGAAGCTCCTCTTCACTCAAACCAAAGGAGCGAAGACGTTTCCAGCAACGCGGAGTTAGCCGCTGTGAATTATTTTTAATAAATATTAAGCTCTTCCACATTTTTTACAAATTTAATAATGAAGACTTCGTCGTGAATAGGATCGGACGCATCTCCGCGTTCTTTAAATTCTCGGAGAGCTACATTGTAATTAGGAACTAATTCAAAGAATTTGGAAATCCCTGAATATTTTATTTTTCGATTCGAATTGACTAAACCCAATCCAAACGATTCTGGAAAGTGAAACGCTTTCTTGCCATGTATTTTATTATAGGGATTATGATAATATAGAGTGTTTACGAGATAAACCAAATCAACTGATTTATATAAATCTTTGTCAGTGTAAGAGTTTTCTGTGAAAAAACCAGTATTCCCTCCAAAATATGAATAAATTTCCTGAAGGTGATGAACATCATCACAGCAGATGATTAGAATATTTATTTCGTTATCTGATGATTGGATCGGAAATTTATTATTAGCACTGATAAGAAAATCTTTAATTGAATTATCTTCCCGTTTACCATCTATGAAATTTAAAGAAGTATCGATACTTTGCAAAGTTTTTAACGCTTCGAAGAATTTATCAAATCGTTCAAACGCTTTTACTTTGATTTCACTTTTTTGATTAAGTTGGTGTCTGTGGCTGATTCGGGGACACTTAATTTCAACGTTGAATTTATAATTTCCATCGGAAAATGAAAAGTCAACATCCGTGTTATTAAAGTTGTTTAACTTGGGTTCATATATAAATGTTTCGATAAAGTGACTTGAGAAATGGCTAGATATATCTAATTCACAGAGATTCTGAATTAATTGATCCAAATCGAGTCTCACAGTATTAGCTTGGAGCTTAGAAGAAAGTATAGTATTTTTCTGCTTTTTTGATATTTTCGGTTCCAGCAATTTCAAACTATCATTAATTAGAGAAAAATACCTTTCGAAATCTGGTAGAAGCGAAATGTAATCTCGATGGAAATTTTCTTTTGATATTTGAAATAGCATTTAATTCATGGCGGCTAACGAGGAGCGTGCTCGCCGTTCGGGATAGCTGAGTCTCGCAGAGACGTTAGCGTTGGCACGAGATTGCCTGAGCAAAGCGATGAAGCAATCGCAGTGACACCCGAATGGGTCTGAAGCTCCTCTACACCAAGACAAAGGAGCGAGGACGTTTCCGAGCACGCGGAGTTATACGCTGTTTTTACTTTTTTAATTGTATAAACTTTTCCGATAAGCTTTTATTCTCTTTTTTTAATTTTAAATTTTCTTCTTCTAGCCTCATTACCTTATTTTTTTCATCTTTAACTGCTTCAACTAAATCTATTCGCCGATTTTCATTTACCCAAGAATTTATAACAAATGAAAGGGCAGCTATTAAAACTGTTATAATAGTTACTATTAATGAAAGCAAATTTTTATTAGCACTAAGTATTTGCGCTTCTTTTTTAATCAATTTTTCATTTGTTTCATCAATTTCAATTTTGTATTCTCTAGAAACCTCAGCTTTTGATTTTCTATGAATCCACATTTCTTGATCAACATTCTTTAATGAACTCTTAAGATTTATTAATTTATCCTCAACTTCGTAAAACTCTCTATACCATTTCCAGAGATTCATCAAGTCATAGAAAAAAATACCGAATAATGGCTTCAGTGTAAAACGTTTAAATTTTAGCCATAATAAATTCCTATATTTCTTTCTATATTCTGACTTAATTTCATTTAATGTAATAGTATCTAAAAGAATTTTTTCTCCTATTTCATAGTAAAAAAAATAGTCATCAATTAAATATTCTCTTCTATCATTATAATATTTTATGCGTTCATCAAAATCAATATCTTTTTTTTGTGAGTATGGATAAAGATAACACAAATAGTCTACAAAGATTATTTCATTTATCTTTCCAGGATTTTTATTATAGTAATCAATCGCTTCTTGGTGACTATTAATAGTCAAAGCCAATCTCTCGTTTGTGGTTATTAACGCTTTATGATAAGGTTGAAAATTTTCTCCGCCATCATATAAAAAATATGCAATAATTTTCTTTGGGAGGTATTTATTTGTTAAATAGATACATTTTTCACCTTTATTCATAATTAGTAACTGAAATCTCTCTTTAGAATTTTTTAAAAATTGCGTATAACGAATGAGCTTGCCGACGTTCCTCGTAGCTGAGCCTCCAGAGGAGGCGTTAGCGTCGGCGCGTCTTCTTGCTTTGCAAGAAGCGTGACGGAGAGGAATGTGTCGAAGACCGAGCCGGTATTCCGGCGATGCGGCAAGCGAAAGTTAGCCGAAGTGAATGTTCTTTATATTTTGGTTTCCTTGAAATATTTCAGCATTTCGTAAATTTTTTCGAGATACGGAATAATAACCTGCAGATTTGCATATAAATGTTCTTTTGTGAACTCTTTTCCGTTCGGATGACCTGCATCATTTCGATTTGCTCTTATCAATTCAAAAATTCCAATGAAAGTGGTTTCGAAACCTTCGTTCAGATTTTTTGGGAAATTAGATTTTTTTAAAGTATATTCGGTTTTAAAAGCTTCGAATTTGGTTTTTATGAAAGTATTCTCAATCTTTTTTTTAAACTTAATTCTTTCATCTTCTTTATCGATAGAATCGGAAAATGTTTCAATAAGAAGAAGCATTGCTTTTTCAGAAGCACAACCCAGCGCAATTGTGGAAGACAAAAGCATATTAATATTATATGTTTCGATACTTTCTGTCAAGTATCTAATAATTATGTTATCAATAGAAGGAATTTTTTTAGTTACACGCAAAATATAACCACTTGGATCATGCGGAATTGGTTCGTTAGAATTTAAAACCTTTTCTCCGTAAGCAGTTACTTTCAAGAATGGCCACTCTGCATTAGAGCTATTAATTCCAATCGTTAGTACTCTTTCTATAATTAAATTCCAGATTAATTCCCTAATAAGATCTTCATCATCCTGGTGAAGGTAATAAGTAGTTTCATCCAAAGATATAATTCTGCTATCTGGTTTAAGATTATATTTTTGGACTGACAGTGCTGCTACATGACTGCATATTGTTAAATATTGTGTTTCATGTTTATTTTTTAATGCTTCTAGTATTAAGCTTCTTAATTCATTAATATCTAAATTTAGTTTTTCTAATTTCATGGATCCTTCTTTTTCTTCAAACAATTCATTTCGGCTAACGCTTTCTTGTCGCATAAGAAACTCAATACCTAAAGGCGCTTTGTATAAATATTTTCTGGAATGATGTAAAGTCGATATAAAATTGCGTTACATCTTATGAGATAACTGGATTGTCGAATTGCGTTAAAACAACAAATATCTTTAGTAAGTCGTATGTGTTGAATAAGATTTAATTCCTATAAATGTCTGCCTCATTTGGCAGACGGAAAAGAATTTTGGCGATCTATGAGTTGATCGTATGGGCTACGGATTGTGTGCAATTTTTGCAAAGTGACTCGCGTATAGATTTGTGTAGTTCGAAGGGATTCATGGCCTAATAAAGATTGAATATAGCGAATATCTGTTCCTAATTCTAGTAGATGCGTAGCGAAGGCATGGCGAAGGGAATGGAAAGATACTTTTTTTAAGATTTTGGCACGTTGCTTGGCTTGTTCGAATACTTTTTCGGCAGTGCGAATACTAATGGGCATATGAGTTTTTGTGCCAGAAGGGAATAACCATTTTGGGAAAATGGGAAAACTATCTAAGTAACTTGATACATGTTCAAAAACACGATCAGAGAGAATGGAGTAGCGATCTTTTTTCCCTTTGCCTTGTGTTACACGAAGAGTTTTTCGAGTAGAATCTAGATCCGAAGGTTTTAGATTCACGGCTTCACTGACTCGAAGACCTGCGGAATAAGCGACTTCTAATAAAATTCTATGTTTGATATTTTGCGTTAGCGTAAGAAGATTTTGCACTTCTTCGAAGGACAAGATATCGGGAAGAACTTTTTCCTTGCGAACCGATGGAAACTTTAATTTGGGCAGAAACCCAGTGGCTTCCTTGTAATAGAAGAGTAGAGACGATTGTGCTGAAAGTAGGGTAATTCCGCTAACATCTCTTTCTTCTTTCAAATATAGCAGAAAATCTAATAAATCTTCCTCTGTTACAAACTGAGGTTGGCATTGGATGAATTGGAGAGCTTTTTTGTTCCAGAAAAGGTAGGTTTTCTTTGTTCGACGGGAATAATTTCGAAGTTCGATTTGTGCGATTAATTTACCAAAGAGAGGAACAAGTTCGTGTAAAATATCCGGATCTACACAAATTTTTTCTGACTTGAGGAATTGAATCCAGTCTGGGTGATTCTTAATGAGAATCGTAAAATACCAGCACTTTCGGACTCGATCAAATTCTCGATGCGGGAGCTTTAGAACAGTTGACAAGAGGTCAATTCTTTCAGGGTAGGGAAACTTTAAATAGGTTATACCTTTTTCAAGGTATAGGTGAGGTAAATTGTCTCGGGAGCTTGGCATGGGGAAGTTGTACCAAGCGGTCCAAAAAAAGCAACTAAATAAATGTATAGTATTTTAATCGGACATAGCTCCGCCGCCTGAGTCCCATACTTTTTTCAAAGTATCCATAAAATTGGAGATAGGTTGAATAATTGCAAGTGATTAATACTAAAATTAGGAAGTTAAAGTAAAAAATTAGGATAATTTAATATCATAGCATTATTAAATTTCAATTTGTTTGTAGCCTAACTTAATCAAATATATGAAGTATTTTTCAATAAGGTAAATCCACGAATTCAATTTAATTGCCTATTTTGTCAAAAATATGATCAATTAGTAATATTTTTTTAACTCCATTAAGAGTAATCTTGGATCGTTCAGATCTATTTCCAAGGGAATCAGGCATTTTCTCCTTTACAAATCCAATATCACCCTAAGAATTCTTAATTATGTCTGGTCAATTTTCAGCTAAAAAAACTCCCAAAAAGGCATTTACTGGCAAACCTACACAAACTAGAGGAAAGAAGCTTACTTCCCCAAGGCGCATATCCACAAACCACAAAAGCCCGCTATCTGAGCCAGACTCAGCTAACGCTTCCTCAGCCTCAGATCATGGGCATCCCAGACAGGATACTTCCCTGTTTTTACCTCCTTTATCAATTTCCCCGAATTTTCCGCGTAAGCTCCTAGATAACCTTCTAAATCCTTCTACAATCAACAAGGAGCAACTTTTACAGGTTAACCTTATATCATCCAACAAACAGATAAAGGAACACTATACAGGCTTAACTTATAGAATACTTGAAGCATTTTATCCTACATATTGTAACACTCATACATCTACTTTGTTAACGCCGGGTAAGATCAAGGGTAGACAACTGATGGGTCAGTGTCCTATCTGTAAAGCTCAGAAGTCACTAGCTAAAGGAACTCCACTGATGAACCTTCATCTTCCTATGAGTTACTTCTCTTACATACTTCAAGAGATACTGATTGCATATCCTAGTGTTCTAACTGCTAAAGCGATTCAAAAGAAACTAGTTCTCAAAAGTTATAGTTCAGCGTGGCTACTTAAGAAACGAATTCAAATATTCATGACTCATTTAAATGATTCTATGATGGAACAAACTAAGGAAGCTCTATCTCAAGAAGCATCAATGAATATGGGATCGAAAATGCCATTTAGTGGAGATGTATCTGATTCAATCAAAGGTAGGATAATTACTAACGTTGATACCTTGGCTATATTCTCAGTCGGAGTTAGAGCAAATAAGTTTAGAAGTAGATATAGACATGGAGGAATAACTTCATCAATCTATCAATCGGCGAAAGTTGGTGGGGCACAAGTTGGAACTCTTGCAAGCAATATTACTATTAAAGGATCACTTAGTTTTTATGAATCCCATCCTTTGACTAATACTGATTACGCTCTTAGTCATCTTGAGAAAGTAATAACACCCGAGAATGTATTGATGGCAGATGAAGCTTACCAAGGATTGTTTGGTCATTATAGAAATATTCGAACTATCAATCATAGTCGACGGGCGAATAAAAAGATACATGTATTCTCAAGGGAGAGATGGAGTAAGGACGGAGTTCATAGTAATGTAGTAGAAGGATCAAATGGAATTCTTAAGAAAGCTATGAAGCAATACAACTGGTTCAATTGTAAATATAGTCAATTGTATTTGAATGAGTATGCAGTAGGTAAGAATATACGCTTCTTTGATGTAGAGAAGAATGTTATATTTGGAATTGGAGATACATCAAAAAATTGCGGAAAAAAGATAAGGGAGTAAAAACATTGTCTAGACCATTTAAAGTATTAGGAATTCAGCAGATTGCCATCGGTGGGGAAGATAAATCTAAACTAGCCAAGTTTTGGATTGATATTATGGGTTTGGCAAAAGTTTCTAGTTTTCGCTCGGAAAAAGAGAATGTTGATGAAGACATTCTTTCTATGGGGAAGGGAGTTAATGCTGTGGAAATTGATATTATGCAGCCCATTGATGCAACTAAGAGTCCAAAAGTTCATGAACCCAAGCTCAATCATATTGGTCTATGGATAGATGATTTAGCACTGGCAGTAAGTTGGTTAACTGAGCAAGGTGTTCGATTTACCCCAGGTGGAATAAGAAAAGGTGCTGCAGGCTATGATGTATGTTTTATTCATCCAAAAGGGAACGAAGAGTTTCCTTTGTGCTCTGAAGGCGTTTTAGTCGAGCTTGTTCAAGCTCCAGATGATGTAAAAGCTGCTTTAGGGTAATTTAATATACTAAAAGGATGGTAGTTTCCTACCATCCTAGCGATTGAAGGTTTTTATTTTTTGTAGATACGAACGATTGTGCTGATCAATTCTTTAAATTTAGGATCTTTTAGAGAGTAGAAAACCTGGTTAGATTTCTTTCTCGATTCAAGAATTCCATTATTCTTCATTTTACTTAGGTGTTGCGAAGCAGCTGATTGGCTAGTTCCTAGCAAGGTTACTAGATCACCAACTGACTTTTCTTCTTTCGCAAGCGCATAAAGGATCAATAAACGAATCGGATGAGCGATTCCCTGAATTCCCTTTATGGCTTGGTCAAGCTGGACTTTTGTTAATTCTGTTTTTAGTTTCATGCGTTGGTCTGATACTTATTAAGTATCCTCCGTTTTACTTTAGTCAACTAAAGTATATTATTAATGCAGAATCCTTGATATAGCTTCTTTCACTCAAGAAAAAAATTTACTAACCAGAAAAAAAGTTATATTCTAACTCCGCCAGAAATTTCTAAAATTACTCCTGTCACTAAATCATTCTCCACAATAAATTGAGCAGTAGTAGCTATTTCATCAGGCTCACCTAAGCGACCGACAGGGATAATTTTTTTCCATTTTTCCAATGCTTCTGCATTCATATCTTTTAGAACCATTTCAGTTCCAATAAATCCTGGTGCTATACCTGCAACCCGAATGCCATGTCTTGCTAATTCTTTGGACCAAGTAACGGTTAGAGCTGCAACACCAGCCTTTGCGGCACTATAATTAGTCTGTCCAGAATTGCCATGCATTGCAATGGAAGCAATTGGAATGATTACACCTGACTTTTGCTTGGCCATCACGCAGGCAGCTTCTCGACCCGTTAGAAAAACTCCCGTTAAATTTACATCAATTACACTTTGCCACTGTTCGATAGACATTTTAGCCTTTATTTCGCCAGTTTCTTTATCTGTTCTAATCAAAAGTCCATCACGAAGGATTCCGGCGTTCAAAATCGCGACATCCAAACTACCGAATTCTTTCACGGCACCTTCCATTAAACGGACGGCGTCTTCTTCTTTGGCTACATTGGCTTGGATTCCAATTGTGTTGATGCCCAACTTTTTGAACTCTTCTACGGTTTCATTCAGCTTATCTTCTTGTATATCTGATAGGACGATCTTCGATCCTTGTTTTCCGAATCGCAAAGCCATAGCCTTACCCAAACCACCTGCAGAACCCGTTACTAAAACAGTTTTATCTTTTAGAATCATGCTACTTCTTTTTCTCTCTCCATATTTTCTTTGTTTCTTATACTATTGTATTTATCATTAAAGGGAATTTCAACTCTTGCTATTGTATGGCTTGGAGTTGTAATGATTCTAAAAAGATTAGGATCTATGTCTTCGTTCTTCATTAGAATCATGATTAGAGCAATACCGAGTCCAGCTCCTTCCGTATTATCCATATTATCCATATAGAATTCAGCAATGTCATTATAACCCATAGCCTTTTTCATTTTTTCTCGCATTCTTTGTTCTTCATCTTTGATAACAGGTGTATTGTTTTTCACTTCCACATACATACCATCTTCGCAGTAGTGAAATCGTATATTGACAAAAACTCCTCGGGCAAGGCATCTTTTTCCATATTCTTCTGCCATTTTCTCAGAGAATTTCTTTTTATAGTTTTCGATTCCGATTTGGTAGTCTTTTGCGTTCATGATATCGAGTCCTTCATCTTCGAAGAAAACCCTTTTCTGGTTGGCTTTGACTCCATTGATCGCTAGTTCTTTGGTAATGGTATAAAGCATTTCCACATACCTATCATGCCCGACAAAGCTCAGTATTTCCGTTATTACTTTTAAAACATATTTTTCTAATTTCGAGCTCATTCTAGAAGATCGGATGGAAAATTTTCTAGAACCTTTAACCAGTTCGGGAATATCATTTTCTAATTTTTGAAAACTTTTTGCCATTATTAGCTGCCTTTAATACCATATACTAATACAAGAACCATAAAATGCAAAATCATTTTATCTATCTCGATATCGGTGATACAGTTATTCATTTAAAAAAGAAACCAGGAGAATTATACCTAGATCTATTTATTAGTTTCGGCAAAGACTTATCTGGTATTGAGAAGGGCAGAGCAAACGAGTCATTTTTGAATGCGTGGAAGGAAATGGACAGATTGTATGCGACGGAAGACTTTGCAGATCGGTATAGAAAGCACAAAAATGGCTCGATTGGATTTTGGTTCGAGCTAATCGAAAGATTCTGTCAAAAATTGCAGATTCAAGATATTACCAATAACGAAAAAATGGAAATATACAAGACTTTTGAGACAAAAGAAGTCTGGTTCGTCGAACCAAGCTTTTTTGATCTTGTAGAACTCTCTCAGCAAAGGAAAATATCGCTCGGAGTTCTTTCGAATTGGGATTCGCGATTGAGAATTATATTAGAAAACTTAGGTATTTTTCAGTATTTTTCGGAAATGGTCATTTCTGGAGAATTTGGCTGGGAGAAACCTTCCCCTAGGATTTTCCAAGAAGCTGAGAGAAGGGCGGGTTTGAGCGGAGAAAAAATTCTTTATACGGGTGACAAAGTAGAGATGGACTATAGACCTAGTCAAAAATTAGGCTGGAAATCTTTCCTTTTTAAAAGGCAATGGCAACTCGAAAATCAGACAAAAAAAGGCTTTTTAGACGGTTTTGAAGGTGACATAATCGGAAAATTGGACGAAGTACCCGGGATGAGTATGAATTATATTGACGATAAACAGCCTTAAAAAATATTGTATATTTCTAGCCTTTTCATAAAAGAAAAGTCGAATTTTGCCCTCTTAGCTCAGTGGTAGAGCACTTCCATGGTAAGGAAGGGGTCACCAGTTCAAGCCTGGTAGAGGGCTTGTAACAGAGGGCCGTAGTTTAGTGGTAGAACAAGGATCTCCAAAGTCCTTGGTGGTGGTTCGATTCCATCCGGCCCTGCCACATAAAGCGGCTATGGGCAAAATTGTAGCTAGAATAAGGAATTATACATGAAAGCACAGACATTCATACAGGAATGCAAAGCCGAACTAGAAAAGGTTCAATGGCCCACAAGAGAAGAAGTGATCAACTCTACGATAGTTGTATTGATTACAGTGGTCATCTTTTCAGTTTTTCTGTCTTTGGCAGATCAATTCTTTATTAATCTCTTAAAATGGTTTTGGAGATTGGGAGCCTAATAGTCGATGGCATCTTCAGAAAAAAAATGGTATGTTCTTCAGACCTATTCTGGTCACGAGAACAAAGTCAAGATCAGTATTGAGAAATTGGTCATCCAGAAGAAACTGGAAGACATTGTTTCTCAAGTAAAGATCCCAACCATGGATGTTGCCGAAATGAAAAACGGCAAGAAAAAGGTAACAAAGAAGAAATTGATGCCAGGATATATTTTGGTTGAGATGGCAATGAATGAAGACATTCGTTTTCTTCTAACAAGTCTTCCTTCAGTTTCTACATTTGTAGGATCTCAAGAAGGACCTCAACCTTTAGAATTGGATGAGATTAAGAATATTTTTGCGGATGTTGCAAGTGTTGAATCCGAAGAAGTAGCGGCAAGACCTAGATTCTTCTACAAAGTTGGTGAGACTTTGAAGATTGTAGATGGTCCCTTTGCTAACTTTAGCGGTGTAGTAGATGAGATTTTTCCAGACAAGGGTCGCCTTAGAGTTAAGGTTGAGATTTTTGGAAGATCAACTCCAGTTGAACTCGATTACCTTCAAGTGAAATCTGAAGGCTGATATTATAATATTTAGGAATTAAGGGAAGAAAGGGAATCAAATGGCGGCTAAAAAAGTAGTCAAACAAATTAAGCTCCAGGTTGAAGCTGGTAAAGCGAATCCAGCACCACCCGTAGGTCCAGCACTTGGACAGGCTGGTCTCAACATCATGGAATTCTGTAAACAATTCAATGAAAAGACCAAGGCACAGATCGGATTAAAACTTCCGGTAGTAATTACAGTTTTTTCCGATAGAAGTTTTACTTTTATAACAAAGTCGCCTCCTGCAGCTTTGTTAGTAAAGAAAGCTTTGGGCTTGGAATCCGGTTCTGCTACTCCACATACCGTGAAAGTAGGAACAATTTCCAAGGCACAACTAGAAGACATTGCTAAAACGAAAATGAACGATCTAAACGCAAATGATCTGGACATGGCTGTAAACATTATAGCTGGAACATGTCGATCTATGGGCGTTAACGTAGAAGGGTTATAATATGAATAGAGGCAAGAAATACAAAGCCAATCTTGGCAAGATCGATCGTACAAAGGTTTACTCTTTGTTAGATGCAATTAAGCTTGCGAAGGAAACTTCTTACACCAAATTTGATGGAACGATTGAAGTTTCTACAAAAGTGAATTATAAAAGTCTTCAAAACGTAAGGGGAACGGTTTCTCTTCCTCACGGAACAGGAAAAGATATTCGCGTTTTGGTATTTTGCAAAGGTGCTAAACAACAAGAAGCAAAAGACGCGGGTGCAGACTTTGTCGGCGAAATGGACATGATAGAAAAAGTTCAAGGTGGCTGGACGGATTTTGATGCTTGTATTGCAACTCCAGATATGATGAAGGAAGTTGGTAAACTTGGTCCAATCCTTGGTCGTAAGGGTCTTATGCCTAAACCTAAAGCGGGAACTGTTACTGTAGACGTTGCGAAAGCAGTAAAAGAAGTGAAGAGCGGTCGTCTAGAATACAGACCAGACAAAGGTGGCGTCGTCCATTTGGGAATTGGTAAGGTATCCTTCACTGATGAGCAAATCTTGGACAATGTGAACTCAGTTGTCGCAGGTCTTATGAAAGACAAACCTTCTGATGCAAAAGGTGAATATCTAAAAGGATTAGCAGTTTCAGCTACTATGGGCCACGGTGTGAAAGTGGACGTTAAAGAGCTTGTTAACGCTCTAAACTAATAAGGAATAATCATGGCTAACCAAGGTAAAAAAGACGCAGTTTTAGAATTAAAAACTAAGTTAGAGAATCGTTCCAATTTCATTCTAGCAAGCTACAGTGGACTCACTGTTGAAGATCTTAGTAATCTTCGAGCTAAACTAAGTGCGGAAAATTCAGAATTGAAAGTGATCAAGAACAATCTGTTTTTGAGAGCTCTCAAAGAATCATCTCGTCACAAAGATCACGCAATTGATTTCGGTGATGAATACAAAGGTCCATTAGCTGCAATATTTTCGGAAGATGGTCTTCCTAGCATTGCAAAACTTTGTAAAGATTTCGCAAAAGATAAGCAGAACCTAGTTGTTAAACTGGGATATCTGGATGGTCAAGTTTTGGATGGCAAAAACGTAGATGCAATTGCTGGTCTACCTTCCAAGTCTGAATTGCTATCGCAAATTGCTCGTGGTTTAAATGCACCAACGCAACAAATTGCAAGCGGTATGAATCAGATTATGGCAAGTCTTGCACGTGCTATTCAAAAGATTGGAGAGAAGAACGGTTAATCGCCGTTTTTCTTATTAAAAATATTTAGGACTTATAAACCTGTAAGTTAAAGTTAAGGAGATACAAAAAGATGTCTGTAGATGCACTACTAGAGCAAATAGGGAATTTATCCCTGGTTCAAGCCTCAGAATTGGTAAAAAAAATGGAAGAGAAGTTTGGCATTTCTGCTGCTGCTCCAGTTGCGGCTGTTGCAGTTGCTGCTGGTGGCGGAGCTGCTGCCGCTGAAGAGCCTGCTGCTGTTAACGTAATCCTCAAGTCACATGGTGACAAGAAGATTGACGTAATCAAACTAGTCCGAGAAATTACTGGCCTAGGCTTGAAAGAAGCAAAAGACCTGGTTGAAGCTGGTGGCAAAACTATTAAAGAAGAAGTTTCTAAAGAAGAAGCTGCTGAACTTAAGAAGAAGCTCGAGGCTGTCGGAGCCGTTGTCGAAATCGCCTAAGGATTACCTGGGATCATTTCGAAAGCCCACGACCTTACAAAACGGTAGGGGGAGGTTGTACCTTCTCACTACCGAATTTTTTATTTTTTACTCAACCTCAGATCCAGTGTTGAACTAGGGAGAACGACGTATGTACGGACAAACGGAAAGAAAAAGGGTGAATTTTGGTAAAATCACCGACTTAAATCTATTACCCAATTTAATTTATGTTCAGAAAAAATCCTTTGAATGGTTTCTTCAGAGAGACATTGATCCTCACAAGAGAGCTAATCAAGGGCTAGAAGCGGTT
This sequence comes from Leptospira sp. GIMC2001, assembly GCF_028462125.1. NCBI lineage: Bacteria > Pseudomonadati > Spirochaetota > Leptospiria > Leptospirales > Leptospiraceae > Leptospira > Leptospira sp. GIMC2001. Next base: position 1,801,990 of record NZ_CP115468.1, read on the forward strand.
TTTAGAGAATCCTTTCCGATTGAAAGTCCGAACAACGATATGGTCATGGAATATGACCATTATATTTTGGGAGAACCCAAGAGAACTCCTTTAGAATGCAAAGAGACAGACACTTCTTATGCCATTCCATTGAAAGCGGTTATACGCTTAGTAAAAAAAGAAAATTATGAAGTAGTAGAAAACACTGTTTATATGGGTGATATTCCCATCATGACAGATCAAGGAACCTTTGTTATTAATGGTGCCGAAAGAGTTGTAGTTAGTCAGTTACATAGATCTCCTGGTATTTTCTTTTCTTATGACGATGCAAAAAGTACGTTCTCAGCGAGAGTAATTCCTTACCGTGGATCTTGGTTGGAATTTGAAATGGACAATAAGGGAATCCTTGTTGCAAAAATTGACCGTAAGAAAAAATTCCCAGCTACTCTACTTATAAAATCTCTACAGGTTGGAACGAACGAAGAAGTTCTTAGAATTTTTTATTCTTCTACCAAGATGAGAATCGCTGGTGGAACTCCGAAAGAACTCAAGAAATTGATTGGTAAGAGAACCATTTGTGATATCATCAATTTTGAAACTGGTGAAGTCATGCTAGAGGCTGGCTCCAAGATCAATGAAGATAACATTACAATATTAAAAGAAATGAAAGTAAAGGAAGTTGAGACAATTGACTTCCCGAAAAATAAAGATAACCCGGTTATCATCAACTGTCTCGAAAAAGACGGGGTGAATGATTACGAGGAAGCAATCAGAAAATTTCATTCTATCATGAGACCAGGTGAACCTTCGACATTAGAAAATGCTGAAGTGGAATTGCACCGATTGTTTTTCAATCCTAAAACTTTTGATTTAGGACATGTGGGTCGTTACAAGATCAATAGTAAGTTTGAATATCATAATCCTAAGATATTTTCACAAAATGAAGATCGTACATTAAGAAAAGAAGATATTATAGAAACAGTTCGATATCTTGTTATGCTTATGAGTGATGTGGAAAACTATTTCCCAGATGATATTGACCATTTAGGCAATAGACGTGTTCGTTCTGTTGGCGAGTTAATTGCTAACCAATTGAAGCTTGGATTTTCACGAGTTGAACGAGTGATCAAAGAGAGAATGACAGTTCAAGAACCTGAGCAACAAACTCCTCAAATATTGATTTCGATCAAACCAATCACAGCCGTTATCAATGAATTCTTTGGATCTTCTCAACTATCTCAATATATGGATCAGACGAATCCTTTGGCTGAACTTACTCATAAGAGAAGATTGAACGCACTCGGTCCAGGTGGACTCTCTCGTGATAGAGCAGGTTTTGAAGTTCGTGACGTTCACTACTCTCATTATGGTCGTATGTGTCCGATTGAGACTCCAGAAGGTCCGAACATTGGTCTGATTCTATCCATGTCTTCCTTTGCTCGAGTCAATGATTATGGATTTCTGGAAACTCCTTACCGAGTTGTAAAAAATGGAAAAACAACTAAGCAAGTCGAATATTTAACTGCTGATAAAGAAGAATATCACTATATTGCGCAAGCTTCAGCTGCCGTTGATGAGAAGGGTGATTTCAAAGGAAAGCTGATATCTACTCGTCATAGATCAGACTTCCCATTTAGAAATCCAAATGAAATTCAATATATGGATTTGGCTCCCTTACAGGTTGTATCGGTGTCAACTTCCTTGATTCCATTCTTGGAACATGACGATGCGAACAGAGCTTTGATGGGTTCGAACATGCAACGTCAAGCGGTTCCTCTTCTAAAAGAAGAAGCTCCTTATGTAGGAACTGGAATGGAAGAGCGAGCTGCCTATGATTCTGGAATCTGCATTGTAGCTCAGAAAAATGGAGTCGTTGTAAAAGTTGATGCAGAATACGTATCTGTAAAAGAAGACGGGGTCAAAGAACCTACAATTTATAGACTCACAAAATTCAAGAAAACGAACCAAGGCACTTGCTTTACTCAGAAGCCTTCAGTCTCTATTCATTATGGAGAAGGCAATGGTAAAGTTACAAAAATTACTAAAGATGTAGTTGAAGTAACGTATAATGATGGTTCTGTGAAGAATTATGATCTAAAAACTCATTCTAAAGAATTTTCCCCAGTTGCCAAAGAAGGGGATTCCGTTGAAAAGGGCACTCTTCTTGCGGGACAACTTGTCTATGGCGAGAAGATCGATTCAATGGGAAATATCACTCAAAAAGGAACTGTCCTTGCTGACGGACCTTCTGTTGATAAGGGAACTCTCGCTCTTGGTAAAAACGTTCTCGTTGCTTTTATGCCATGGGAAGGTTACAACTTTGAGGATGCGATCCTTCTCTCTGAAAGAGTAATCAAAGATGATGTCTTCACATCTATTCATATTGAAGAATTCCAAATCCAAGCTAGAGAAACAAAACTTGGACAAGAGCAGATTACTCGAGATATTCCAAACCTATCTGATAAAGCATTTCGCGATTTAGATGAGGGTGGTGTGATTCGAGTCGGTGCTGAAGTTAAACCTGGTGACATTCTTGTTGGAATGGTTACACCTAAAGGGGAGACTGATCTTACTCCAGAATACAAATTGTTGCATTCTATTTTTGGCGAGAAAGCCAAAGAAGTAAGAGATTCATCTCTTAGGATGCCTAATGGTTTCGAAGGAACTGTAGTTGATGTCAAAATTTTCTCAAGAGAGAATGGTGACGAATTGTCTGCTGGTGTAGAAGAGATGGTAAAAGTCTATGTTGCGCGCAAGAGAAAACTTCTTGTGGGTGATAAGATGGCTGGACGTCACGGTAACAAAGGGGTTGTAGCTCGAATTATGGCAGAAGAAGACATGCCATATATGGAAGATGGAACTCCAGTTGATATCGTACTCAATCCATTAGGTGTTCCTTCTCGTATGAACTTGGGACAGATTCTTGAGACACAACTTGGTTTTGCTGCAAGTAAATTAAATATAAATTTTGAGACTCCTGTATTTGATGGCGCTGATGAAGCGGATATCATGGATTTCTGCAAGCAAGCAGGTCTACCAGAAAGTTCTAAATTTCAACTCTATGATGGAAGAAATGGAGAACCATTTCTGAACAGAGTATTCTGTGGATACATCTATATGTTGAAACTAGCGCATTTGGTGGATGATAAGATCCATGCAAGGTCTACTGGACCATACTCACTTGTAACTCAACAACCTCTGGGTGGAAAAGCTCAGTTCGGTGGTCAGCGTTTGGGTGAGATGGAAGTATGGGCTCTTGAGGCTTATGGTGCAAGTCATACCCTTCAAGAACTATTGACCATCAAATCGGATGACATGTTGGGTAGAGCGAGAATTTACGAAGCAATTGTCAAAGGTATTCATTCCATTAAACCTGGAATTCCAGAATCCTTTAACGTATTGGTTCAAGAATTAAGAGGTTTGGCTCTTGATATTATCATCCACGATGTGGAAGGCAATACAATTGACATCTCCGATTACGAAGACGAATTTTCTAGACCTAATAAGGCAATAAAATTCGAATCTATCGAAAACAACTAACTGAGGTTCTATGAGAAATTACAATAACTTTGATTCAATTACCATCCGACTAGCCTCTCCTGAAAGGATTAAGGAATGGTCATACGGTGAAGTCAAAAAGCCAGAGACTATCAATTACAGAACTTTGAAGCCAGAACGAGATGGTCTTTTCTGTGAGAAAATTTTTGGAACAACGAAGGATTGGGAATGTTATTGCGGAAAGTTTAAATCGATCCGCTACAAAGGTGTTGTATGTGATAAATGCGGAGTGGAAGTAACGCACTCCAAAGTTCGCCGTGAGAGAATGGGGCATATTGAACTTGCAGCTCCAGTTTCTCATATCTGGTATTACAGATCGGTTCCGTCAAGAATGGGTCTTCTACTAGACATGACAATCAATCAATTGAAGTCAGTATTGTATTTTGAAAAATACGTGATCATCGATCCAGCTGATTCTGGTCGAGTTCGTGGTGAGTTGATAGATGAAGATGAATATCATAATTTTCTAGATGAATATGGTGATAAATTTGTTGCGGGTATTGGTGGAGATGCTGTAAAAGAATTGCTCTCCCGAATCGATGTGGATGCAGAAGCAAGAGCTATTCGCCAAAAAATCCAAGATAAAAACAAAATCACTGATAAACGAATTCTCAAGAGACTAGAAGTCTTAGAAGCATTTCGTGATTCCGGTAACCGCCCTGAGTGGATGGTTCTTGATATTGTACCTGTTATACCTCCTGAACTCAGACCAATGGTTCAGCTAGAAGGTGGAAGGTTTGCTACTTCTGATCTAAATGATTTATATAGAAGAGTCATCAATCGTAACAATCGATTGAAAAGACTATTAGCACTCAAAGCACCCGAGATCATCGTTCGTAACGAGAAGCGTATGTTGCAAGAAGCTGTCGATGCACTTTTTGACAACTCTAGAAGAAAGAGAACGGTTAAGGGAAAAGGAAACAGACCTCTAAAATCTATATCAGACATGTTGAAAGGAAAGCAAGGTCGTTTTAGACAGAACCTTCTTGGAAAACGTGTGGATTATTCTGGTCGTTCCGTTATCGTTGTGGGTCCTGAACTCAAATACCACCAAATGGGTCTTCCTAGAAAAATGGCTCTGGAACTTTTCAAGCCATTTATCATGAAGCGATTGGTAGATCTTGATCTAGCACCAAATATTAAAAGTGCGAAGAAGAAGATTGAAGCAGAAGAAAAAGATGTATATGATGTATTGGAAGTAGTGGTAAGAGAACATCCAGTTCTTCTAAACCGTGCTCCAACATTGCATAGATTGGGAATTCAAGCATTTATTCCTAAATTGGTTGATGGTAAAGCAATCAAACTCCATCCACTTGTATGTCATGCATTCAACGCTGACTTCGACGGTGACCAGATGGCAATTCACGTTCCTCTAGCTCCTAAGGCTCAGTTGGAAACATGGATGCTTATGCTATCTCCGCATAACATATTAAACCCAGCGAACGGTCACCCAATTTGTGGACCGACACAAGATATCGTTCTTGGAATCTACTATCTCACTTCCGAGGTTAAAGCCGGTAAGGGAGAAGGGAAATTTTTTAGTTCACTGGATGAAGTTGAATACGCTGTTGATCGCGGTGTTGTTGATTTAAGATCTAAGATTTCTGTTTTACATCAAGGTAAAATCATTGAGACAACTTCAGGTCGATTGATATTCAATACTGCATTTCCAAAAGGTTACGATTATGTGAATCGTACTTTGGGTGATAAAGAAACCAACAAAATCATTGCTGATGTTTATGAGAAATTTGGTCCAGGCGCAACTGTTGTTATGCTTGATGAGATCAAGAAAATGGGTTACCATTACGCAACTGTTTTCTCTCCAACAATTTCTATTGAAGACATTCGAGTATCTCCTGCTAAAGAAAGCCTCGTAAATGATGCAAACAAAGAAGTTGAGAAAGCTGACAGTGAATACCGAAAAGGTATTATCACGAATGAAGAAAGATATAAAAAAGTAATCGAAATCTGGACTAAAACCAATGACTCAATCACAGAGGGGATGTTCAAGGAACTAGAAAAAGATAGAGATGGTTTCAATCCTGTTTACGTTATGGCAGCTTCCGGTGCGCGTGGATCCAAGCAACAGATTCGTCAGTTGGCTGGAATGCGTGGTCTTATGGCAAAACCATCTGGTGAGATCATCGAACTTGCAATTCGATCAAACTTCCGTGAAGGTCTCGGAATCTTAGAATTCTTTATTTCTACCCATGGTGCGCGGAAAGGTCTTGCGGATACTGCTCTTAAAACAGCTGATGCCGGTTACCTGACTCGACGTTTGGTGGACATTTCCCAAGATGTGATTGTTTCTGAACCAGATTGTGGAACTAAGGATTCAATTCGATTGGGAGTTGTAAAAGAAGGTGAAAATATCATCGTATCTCTTGCGGACAGATTGTTCGGAAGATATACAGCAGAAGATATTCTTGATCCAGTTAATAACGAATTGATTCTACCTAAGAACACTCTTGTAACAAGAGCGGTTGGACAAAAAATTGAGAACTTAGGTTATGAAAAAATTCGAGTAAGATCGCCACTCACCTGCCAAGCTAGATACGGAATTTGTACAAGCTGTTACGGTATGGACATTGCGAGACTCGTTCCGGTTGAGATCGGTGAAGCTGTTGGAACTATTGCAGCACAATCCATCGGACAACCAGGAACTCAGTTGACAATGAGAACTTTTCATATTGGTGGAGCGGCATCCGCGACAATTCAAGAAAAAGAACATAAGCTACCGTATCCTGCAATTCTACAAAGCATAAATGGAAGAATTGTTGTGAATTCTTCCGGACAGAGTGTATTTTCTAGAAGAGGATCCATCTACTTAAAGCGTTTGATTCAAGACTATCCTACGAATGAGATCTCAAATATTCGTGTTGAAGATGGAAGTCGAGTTGAAAAAGGGGAAGTATTTGCTTCCAACTTGGCTGGTGATCAACTGATAACTGCTGAGATGCCAGGAACAGCTCATATTGTCGACGGTCGTTTCCGAATCATGGGAGATGAAGTAGTAATTCCTGTTAAAGCAGGAACTATTGTTAAATCTGAAGAGAACCAATTGATTGCAGCCAATCAAGCTATGGCAGAATTCGATCCTTATAACGAATTGGGACTAGTGGAAAAAGCCGGAACTGTGAGTTGGGTAGATTTGGAAGTTGGAAAAAACGTAAGACGTGACGTTGACCCCAAGACTTCGAATATAATTCTAAAAGTAATCGAACAGAAAAAAGAAAGATTAAACCCTAGATTAATCATCACAGGTGCTGATGGCGTTGAAGAGATCACTGTTCCAGTAGATGCTCTTCTTGCAGTTCAGAATGGTGATAAAGTCAATCAAGGTGATATTCTATACAAAATCCCGACTATCGCTGAGAAAACTAGAGATATTACTGGTGGTCTACCTCGAGTTGATGAATTATTCGAAGCGAGAAGACCAAAAGATCCTTGTAACTTAGCTGAAATTGACGGTAAGATTGAAGATCGTGGCGAGATAGTAAAAGAAAAACGTATAATCTACATTGTTCCAGATTCTGATGAATCGGAAAAAGTTAAAGTATCGATTCCAATCGGTAAGCAAATCCGCGTAAGAAACGGAGATTATGTGAAGCAAGGCGATCAGCTAGATGATGGTAATCTGGATCCACATGATATTTTGGCTATTCGTGGAACGAATGCTTTGCATGTCTACTTAGTACAAGAAGTGCAAGAAGTTTATCGTCTTCAAGGTGTTCATATCAATGATAAACATATTGAAGTCGTGATTAGACAGATGCTTCGAAAAGTAACAATCACGGATCCAGGTGATACGATATTTGTGAACCAACAACAAGTTGATAAATTTCAATTTGATGAAGAGAACAGACGAGTTGAATTGGAAGGTGGTAGCCCAGCTAGTTGCCAACCTATTTTACTTGGTTTGACAAAAGCTTCTTTGAATACAGAATCTTTCTTCTCTGCGGCATCTTTCCAAGAAACCACAAAAGTTCTGACCGATGCAGCGATTAAGGGTAAGACTGATAATCTCATGGGACTCAAAGAAAACGTAATCATTGGACATATGATTCCTGCAGGAACTGGAATGAAACACTATAGAGATGTAGATGCTTTCAAAGATATTCCTGGAGATTTGGATTGGGATCTAATCGAAAATGAAGAAGGCGAAGATGATCCGATCGAGGAAAATGAAGATGGCTCCACAGCAGTTGCTACATTGACTCCTGTTTATGAGGATGATTCTGAGGAAGATGATGATGACGATCTTGGTGAAGAACTAGAATCCGACTACAACGTGGATGAATTGGTCAAGGGATCAGACAAAGAAGAAGATGAAGATCTTGATAAAAAAGAGGATTGAGGTTTATTGATGAAAATATCTTTACAATACACCTCATTCCAAAAGTTTAGTAAAAGTCACAAAAGGTAAAAGACAGAAATGCCAACAATTAATCAATTGATTCGCCACGGGCGAAAATTACAGAAAAAAAGAACTAAATCACCTGCTCTTAAGAGCTCTCCTCAAAGAAGAGGAGTTTGTACTCGTGTTATGACATTTACACCAAAGAAACCAAACTCAGCTCTGAGAAAGGTTGCTCGGGTGAGATTGACAACAGGAATCGAAGTAACTGCGTATATTCCAGGAGAAGGTCACAACCTTCAGGAACATAACGTTGTTTTGATTCGTGGTGGAAGGGTAAAAGATTTACCTGGAGTTCGTTATCATATCGTTCGAGGAACTTTGGATACGCTAGGCGTTGACAAAAGAAGAAAAAGTAGATCTAAATACGGCGCTAAGAGACCTAAGGCTTAAGGAATACAGATATGTCTAGAAGAAGAGGAAAAGTTGAACCACGCCTTATGGAAGGCGATCCAAAATTTAACGATAAGATAGTTGCGAAATTCATCAATTGTCTTATGGTTGATGGTAAAAAAAGCACAGCTCAGAAAGTATTCTATGATGCACTTGAGTTGATTCAGCAAAAAACTGGATTGGATCCGTTCGTTGTATTTAATGAAGCGTTAGAAAATGCGAAGCCACAAGTTGAGGTTAAATCTCGTCGTGTTGGTGGTGTAACGTATCAAGTTCCTATTGAAGTTCGTCCAGAAAGAAGGATGGCATTAGGAATTCGTTGGTTGATTCGATATTCAAGATCAAGAAACGAAAAATCTATGAAATCAAAACTTGCATTCGAGTTAATGGAAGCTCAGAAAGGAACAGGTTCTTCCATCAAGAAGAAAGAAGATATTAGGAAAATGGCGGATGCCAACAAAGCATTCAGTCACTATCGTTGGTAATTTACTGACTTTAAATTTTTCTATGCTTTAAAGCGAAATAGAAGCTTTTACCTTTATTTATTTGGAATGGACCGGTGGGAAACCCCGGTCTTTTGTTTTTTATACCTATGAAAACGATCAACCTTGGAATTTTTGCCCATATCGATGCAGGTAAGACTACCTTAACTGAGCAGATACTCCATATAGCTGGAATTTTACCATCGGTTGGAACAATAGAAGAGGGCACGACAGAATCCGATACTCTTATCGTTGAGATAGAAAGAGGAATATCGGTTCTATCTTCATTGATGCAGTTTGAATGCAAAAATTTTGATCAGCCTTTTAGAATCAATCTACTCGACACTCCAGGACATTTAGATTTTCGGACGCAAGTGGAATCTGTTTTGGATTCGATTGATTTAGCAGTTGTTCTAATCGATGGAAGTCGGGGTGTTGAGAGCCAGACAATCATGCTTCACGAGGCGTTGTCTGAGAAAAATATTCCAGAAATTTTCTTTATAAATAAATTGGACCGTGCTGAAGATTTTCTACCTGAATCACTCGTATCTTTAGAGGAGCTTCTCAAGAAAACTCCGCCAATTGTTTTTATTGAAGGAAGTTATAATTATATTTGGATTCAACCAGATAAGTTCTCGGAGAGAACGCACCTAGAATTAATTGAATGGAATGAAGAATTGGTAGGTGAGTATCTATCTAATCCGAACAAATTGTACGAAATATCCCGCCTAGGTTTATTAACTGGCTTAGAAAAAAGTAAGCTTACACCAGTATTTGGAGGATCTGCTTATTTTGGACAAGGTGTTCGGGAGCTCTTAGATTTTATTGGGCTTCTAAATTTTCCGATCCCCGTACCAGTTACCGGTGCAGAGATTATATTATCCAAACGAATCAATCATTCTGAATTAGGGCATTTGACTCTTGCTCGCACATTGCGTGACTTTTCTTGCGGCGACATGCTTGGTTGCCAAGGTCAAAATATTCCAATCACACAAGCTTATCATTTGCTAGGTGATAAGGCTATATCTATCAATAAAATTCAAGCTGGGGACATCTTTGCATCGCCTGACCTGAATAATTTGAAATCAATTGCTCCAGTTTACGACTCTCCGTTTGTTGCAATCATTGAAGCTGAGCAATCTCAAGACCGAATAGAAATTTGGAATGCATTGAGTGAGCTTTCCTGGGAAGACCCATCTTATATACTCAAAGAAGACTCTAGCACCGGATCTTATCAATTGTACGGGCGAGGTGAGCTTCATCTTGAAATCGCAATTTCTCGATTCAGAGAATTATGTCTCAAAAACTTTGCGGTAGGCGAATTACAAGTTGCAAGGTATGAACGTTGTAAAACGATGGTAAAAAAGCTAGCATTAGAGCACACGGCCTTTGAATCTAAAAACTCAAGCGGCAAGCTCGTAGCCATTCTGGAAGATACTGCCGGATTTTCGAAGCATATAGCCTTCGAGGTAAGTCTTTCGGAAAAGATACACAATGCGATTTCAACCGGTTTCTTTGAGGCGTTGTCTCAAGGGAATTACCACTTAGAGGTGTTAGGCGCCCAATTAACCATTGTGTCCTATGAACCTCCGGAGGCGGGGACAGAGTTTACTCCATCCTTGCTAAAAGTGGCCTTACTGAGTGGAGTCAGGCAAGCGCTTCAAGATCAGACAGAACTCATTGGTCCTGTTTCTGATTTGGAAGTATTTGTAGATGATACTTATGTAGGGAATGTGCTGTCCCTTCTGCAAAAAAGATCAGCGCATATTATTGACATAAGGAAGAGATTTTCTGATAAATCTCAAATCCTGGCGCGAGTAGGCACAGAAAACCTACTTGGCTTTTCGGGGGCTCTTAGAAATATGACCAAAGGGACAGGTATTTCTTTCCAAAGAAATACCTTTAGCCCCGAAAATTACAACGTTCTAAATGAAAGAAAGGCCCGTTAGGGACTGCTAATTATCTTAGGGGAATTGAATAGAGCATGGCAAAAGCAAAATTCGACAGAACAAAACCACACTTGAACATCGGTACAATCGGACACGTTGACCATGGCAAGACTACCTTAACGGCTGCAATTACAACTACACTAGCGAAAAAGCTTGGTGGAAGTAATAAGGCTATTGCATACGATCAGATCGATAACGCACCCGAAGAAAAAGCTCGTGGTATAACAATTGCAACATCGCATCAAGAGTATGAAACCGAAAAAAGACATTATGCACACGTAGATTGTCCAGGTCACGCTGACTATGTTAAAAACATGATTACTGGTGCAGCTCAGATGGATGCAGCTATTCTTGTAGTTTCTGCAACTGATGGTGCTATGCCTCAAACTAAAGAACATATCCTTCTTGCTCGCCAAGTTGGTGTTCCTTACATCGTAGTTTATCTTAACAAAGCTGACATGTTGGCTGAAGACGAAAGAGAAGACATGGTTGAAATGGTAAAAGAAGAGATCAAAGATCTTTTGAATAAATACAATTTCCCAGGTGATAAAACTCCTTTCGTTTCTGGTTCTGCATTGAAAGCACTTGAAGGCGATGATTCAGATCTAGGAATGAATTCAATTGTAAAATTGATGGAAGCTGTTGATACTTATGTTCCAGATCCTACTCGTATTCTTGACAAACCTTTCCTAATGCCAGTAGAGGATGTATTCTCTATCACTGGTCGTGGAACAGTTGCAACAGGAAGAGTAGAGCAAGGAATTCTAAAAATCAACGACGAGATCGAAATCGTTGGTATCCGTGATACAACAAAAACAGTTGTAACTGGAATCGAAATGTTCCGTAAGCTTCTTGATGACGCGAAAGCTGGAGACAATATTGGTGCTCTTCTTCGTGGAACTAAAAAAGAAGATATTGAAAGAGGCCAAGTTTTAGCTAAGCCAGGATCAATTACTCCTCATAAGAAATTTAAAGCAGAAGTTTACGTTCTTACTAAAGATGAAGGTGGACGTCATACTCCTTTCTTCAATAATTACCGACCACAGTTTTACTTCAGAACTACTGATATTACTGGAGTTTGTAATTTGCCAGATGGTGCTGAGATGGTTATGCCTGGTGACAACGTCACTATGTCAATTGAACTTATTCACCCGATTGCGATGGACCAAGGTCTTAAATTCGCGATTCGTGAAGGTGGAAGAACAATTGGTTCCGGCGTAGTTGCTCAGATCGTGGAATAAGAGTAAAGAATGACTGGCCAAAGAATCAGAGTAAAGTTAAAAGCATTTGATCATAGGTTGATTGACCAATCAACCTATGAGATTGTAGCGACTGCGAAAAGGACTGGGGCATCTGTCTCTGGTCCAATTCCTTTGCCTACAAAGAAAGAAATTTATACAGTACTGCGATCCCCTCACGTAAATAAAAAAGCGAGAGAGCAGTTTGAAATGAGAACGCATAAAAGGCTGATCGATATACTTAACACTAACGAGGACACAGTTGAGGCTCTAATGAAACTTCAACTTCCTGCTGGTGTTTCTGTAGATATCAAGTCGTAAGGATAACGGAAATGGCGAAAGGACTAATAGCAGAAAAAATAGGAATGACTCAAATCTTCAATGAAGAAGGAAAAGTTATACCTGTGACTGTTCTTCGTGTTGGACCTTGTGGAGTTTCACAAGTGAAAACAGTTGCCAATGATGGATATGATGCCGTTCAGCTAAGCTTTGGAACCGTAAAAGAGAAATCTATTGGTAAAGCTATAAAAGGCCATCTTGCAAAAGCAGGAATCACTGCTCTTAGAAAAGTATTCCGAGAATTCAGAAACTTTGGTGAAGAAGTTTCATTGGGAAAAGAACTGAGTGCGTCAGACGTATTTCAGCTCAATGATAACGTTAAGGTTGTAGGTCTTTCCAAAGGTAAAGGTTTTCAAGGTGTTGTCAAAAGACATGGTTTCGCCGGTGGTCCAAAAACACACGGTTCAAGATTCCAAAAACATCCTGGTTCGATTGGTGCGGGTTCGACTCCATCAAGAGTATTTAAAGGGATGAAGATGGGTGGTAGAATGGGTCAAGACCAGGCTACAATTCGAAATGCAAAAATTGTTAGGATCATCGAGGCAGACAATCTAGTTTTTGTTTCTGGAAATGTTCCAGGCAGCGACACCTCAATCGTAACGATCGAAAAGATATAAGGTTTAATCAGAATGAAAGCACAAAAGTATTCAAAAGAAGGCAAGCTAATCGGTGAAGTTAACTTACCGGACGGTTTGTTCGCTACCGGAGTCTCCTCTGGTGCGATATATGATGCAATCAAGGCAGAAAATGCGAATGCCAGACAAGGAACTCATTCGACTAAAGACAAGAGTGAAGTTCGTGGTGGTGGTAAAAAGCCTTGGGCTCAAAAAGGAACCGGTCGTGCTAGACAAGGATCTTCGCGTGCTCCTCATTGGGTCGGTGGTGGTATAATCCATGGACCAAAGCCAAGAGATTATTCTTCAAACCTATCCAGCAATGTTAAGAAGAAAGCAGTGCTTTCAATATTAAACAAAAAAGCAGACGAATCTAGAATCAAGATCATAGAGGATATCACTCCTGAGGCTTATTCTACAAAAACGATCTTTAACATATTGAAGAATATGGAAATTTCCGACAAAGGAAATGTTGGATTTGTTGTAACTGGCGAAAATCAATTTCTAAAAAGATCAACAAGAAATATTCCTTTCTTAAAGTATGTAAATGCTAAACGAGTTGTTTGTAGAGATATTCTCTATAACAATAGTTTGGTTATTTCTGAGTCAGCTCTAAATGATATGCTTGCTCAGTATGGTAAAGGAGAATCCAAATAATGGTTGCGGATCAGATAATTATCGCCCCTCTCATTACTGAGAAATCACAGGAATTGGAAGCTATTCACGAAAGAATTGAAGAAAAGAGAAAGAATTCAAGACGTGCGAGCAATGGCAAGAAAATTACGAAATACAGCTTCAAAGTTCATGTTGATGCAAATAAGATCCAAGTAAAAGAAGCTATTGAGAAAATTTTCAATGTTAAACCTGCATCTGTTAATATGCAAGTTTATAGAGGCAAAATCAAAAAGTTCAGATATGTTGCAGCTCCAAAAGCACACTGGAAGAAGGCAATTGTCACTTTCCATGATGGAACAACATTGGACATAGTTAAGGTTTAATAATGGCTATCAAGAAACTAAAACCATATACAGCAAGCACTAGAACTCAATCGGTTGCTGACTTCTCTTCTATTACGGCTGAAAAGCCTAAGAAGAGTTTAACTTCAAGTGTCAATTATAAAGCAGGTCGCGGAGACGGTGGAAAGATTTCTGTTCGCCATAAAGGTGGAAGAATCAAAAGGAAATATAGAGTTATCGATTTTAAACGTCGAAAAATGAATGTTCCTGCAACTGTTAAAACAGTTGAATACGATCCGAATAGAACTTCTTTTATCGCGTTGTTGTGCTATGCGGACGGGGAATACAGATATATCTTAGCTCCTACTGGCTTGAAAGTCGGTGACAAAGTCATGACTTCTGAAACTGCAGAGATCAAGCCGGGTAATACTTTACCTCTGAGCAAAATCCCTCCTGGCACTAACGTCCATTGTATTGAATTGCAACCTGGAAAAGGTGCACAAATTGCAAGAACTGCAGGATCATTTGCTGTAATTGCAGCGAAAGATGGAGACTATGTTAGCTTAAAATTGCCTTCTTCTGAAGTTAGAAAAGTTCGTAAAGAATGTTTGGCTACAATTGGTGAACTGAGTAATAAAGATCATAACCTAGTGTCCGTTGGTAAAGCGGGTAGAAATCGTTGGAAAGGTATACGTCCTTCCGTGCGTGGGGTAGTAATGAACCCTGTAGATCACCCTCATGGTGGTGGTGAAGGTAGAACATCAGGGGGAAGACATCCAGTTTCTCCATGGGGTCAACCAACTAAAGGATATAAAACAAGAAAGAATTCCTCTACGAACAAATTCATTGTTCAGAAGAGAAAGAGAAACAGGAATAGATAGGTAGGATTCAATGGCGAGAAGTTTAAAGAAAGGACCCTTCATCGATGACCACTTGATGAAAAAAATTACTAAGATGACCTCTGAAGGAATTAAGAAGCCCTTCAAGACATGGTCTCGCAGAAGCACCATCTATCCTGATATGATTGGTCACACTGTTATGGTGCACAATGGCAAGGTTTTTGTTCCTGTTTTTATTAACGATAATATGATCGGTCACAAGTTAGGTGAATTTGCACCTTCTAGAACGTTTCGTGGTCACTCCGGCGACAAAAAAGCCGTTAAAAAGTAGGTTATAATGGAAGCCAAAGCAGTAGCAATGCACGTGAGAATTTCAGCCAGAAAAGCAAGACTGGTTGCGAATGAAGTAAGAGGTTATGGTTATCAAGAAGCCATGGACATTCTTCGTTTTACCAATAAGAAAGCGTCCGATATGATTATTGATCTTTTGAATTCAGCGGTTGCGAATGCAATCCAAGCTGATGAGAATGTTATGCCAGAGAGTCTTTATATTTCTAAAATATATGTTGATGATGGCCCAATTATGAAGAGATACAGACCTCGTGCAAGAGGAAGAGCTTCTCGAATTCGAAAAAGACTCAGTCATATAACTCTTGTTCTTTCGGACAAGGCACCAGTAGGATCGGAAGGATAGTATGGGACAAAAAGTTAATCCAATTGGCCTAAGATTAGGCATTACTAGAACTTGGGATTCCATTTGGTTTTCTAAGATGGAATACAAAAAAAATCTTCATGAGGATCTCAAGATTCGTCGGTTTCTTCTAAAAAAATTGAAGAACGCTGGTGTAGTTAAGGTGATCGTTGAGAGATTTCCTGAGAAAATAAATGTAAATATTCATACTTCTAAACCTGGTGTTGTTATTGGACAGAAAGGTAACAACATTGAGGCTATAAAAACTGAATTGAGAACAATGGCTGAAAAGCCAATTAGTTTGAATATTATCGAAGTGAAGAAACCGGAGATTGTTGCTCAAGCAGTGGCTGAGACAATTGCGGTTCAGATTGAACAACGTATGCCATTTCGTCGAGTAATGAAGCAAGAGCTTCGTCGTGCGATGAGAGGTGGTGTTGAAGGAATCAAGATCCAAATTTCCGGACGTCTTAACGGGGCTGATATGGCTCGTGTTGAGAAGTATATGGAAGGTCGAGTTCCTCTACACACATTACGAGCAAAAATTGATTATGGATTCAAAGAAGCTCTTACTACTTACGGACAGATCGGAGTGAAAGTATGGACTTACACTGGTGATTATTTCCCAACAAAAGAAGAGTCAGAAGACGACAAATACGCCGTTAAGCGAAGGACCAGCTAATAGGAGTTCCTGATGTTATCCCCGAAAAGAGTTAAATTTAGAAAAAGACAGAGAGGAAGACTTAAGGGCATGGACGAAAGAGGCTCTAAAGTTTCTTTCGGAGAATTTGGTCTTAAAGCAATTACATCTGGTCGCTTGACTGCAAGACAGATTGAAGCAGCGAGAGTTACAATCAATCGTCAAGTGAAACGTGGTGGAAAATTATGGATTCGTATTTTTCCGCATGTTCCAATTACCAAGAAACCAGCCGAAACTCGGATGGGTAAAGGTAAAGGTAACCCAGAATTCTGGATCGCAGAGATCCGACCAGGAAGAGTATTATTTGAAATGAGTGGAATTGACGAAGCGACTGCGAAAAAGGCTTTGGAACTTGCTTCCTTTAAGCTTCCTCTGCAAACCGTATTTGTTAAAAGGAATTTGTTATGAAAAACAAACTTCATGAATTAAATGATGCAGATCTAAAGAACCAGTTAGGGGAAGCTCGCGAAGAAATTCGTTCTCAAAGGTTCAAATTTGCTGTGGAAAAGAATTTGGAAAATCCGAAGAAGATTCGTGATACCAAGAAAAAAATTGCTAGAATTTTGACCATACAAAGGGAACGAGATTTAGCTAAGGTTCGACAAGGATAGTAATTATGGAACACGCAGAACAAAGAAAATCTCTGACCGTTCAAGGCAAAGTAGTTTCCAATGCTATGAACAAGACAGTTGTTATAGAGTCACTTACAAAGAGCATGCATCCGTTGTTTAAGAAAATTACAACAAGCACATCTAAGATCAAAGTGCATGATGAGAAGAATGAATGTAATGTTGGCGATACAATTCTAGCTGTTGAGACAAGACCTCTTTCAAGGGATAAGCGTCACAAGTTAGTAAAAATTATTGATAAGGCTAAATTGGTATGATCCAGCAAGAAACTATACTACAAGTTGCTGATAACTCTGGAATAAAAAAGGTTATGTGTATCAAAGTTTTGGGTGGATCCAAAAAAAGATACGCAACAATCGGAGACGAGATCATTGTTGCAGTGAAGTCTTCTCAACCAGGTTACGGCTTGCGTGATGGACAAGGCAAGAAGGTTCACGGAAAAGCTGTTCAGAGAGCGGTTGTCGTGAGAACCAAGAAAGAAATCAGAAGACCAGATGGATCCTATATCAGATTTGATGACAACGCTGTTGCAATCATCGATGATAAGGGCAATCCGAAAGGAACTCGTATTTTTGGGCCTGTCGCTAAAGAACTAAGAGATAAGAAATATATGAAAATTGTATCTCTTGCTCCGGAGGTATTATAATGCCAGCTAAAGCAATTTATAAAGGTTCAGAGCCAACCAAGTTCAAGAAAGTAAAATTACACAAAGACGATGAAGTGGTTGTAATTGCTGGAAAAGACAAAGGTAAGAAAGGAAAAATCCTAGCTCTAGACAAAAAAAGAGACCGAGTTTTCATTGAAGGCGTTAACAAAAGAAAAAGATTTGTTCGTCCGACTCAAGAAAACCCACAGGGCGGACAAATTGAAATCGAATTTCCTCTTCATATTTCCAATGTAATGTTCTTTGATTCTAAAAAGAAGAAAGGCGTTCGTTTGGGTTCTGCTGAAGTAAAAGGAAAGAAGGTTCGTGTAACGAAACCAGAAGGAAGGGAGATCTAGAATGAAATTCCCTAGATTAAAAGAGAAATATTTACAAGAGATTCGTCCGAATATCCAAAAGAAATTTGGATTCAAGTCAGTTATGAGAGTGCCTCGATTAGAGAAAATTGTTTTGAACGTTGGTATGGGTGAAGCTCATGCCAATCCAAAAATGATGGAAGCTGCACTTGATGAATTGGGTTTGATCACTGGTCAGAAAGCTGTCAAAACTATCGCGAAGAAATCTATAGCTGGATTTAAAGTGAGAGAAGGGATGGTTCTTGGATGTAAAGTTACACTTCGCGGTAACTATATGTATGAGTTTCTTGATAGATTGATCAATGTTGCATTGCCGAGGGTTCGTGACTTCAAGGGCGTGAATCCAAAAGGTTTCGATGGAAGAGGGAACTATAATATTTCTGTTAGAGAGCAGATTATTTTTCCAGAGATCCAATTCGATAAAATCAATAATATATACGGTATCAATATAACATTCGTTACTTCTGCGGAAAAGGACGAAGAAGCGTATAACCTGTTCGAGGGGTTCGGAATGCCCTATCGAAACAAGAATTAACAGGAGATTACAATGGCTAAAAAGTCAATGATGGAACGTCATGCTAAGAAAAAGAAATTTTCAGTGCGTGAATACAATAGATGCCCTCTCTGCGGACGGGTTCACGGATACCTTAGACGGTTTGATATGTGCAGGATTTGCTTCCGCGATCTGGCAAGTAAAGGTCAGATCCCAGGCGTCGTTAAGGCTTCCTGGTAATTAAAGGAAAGAGGTATATATGAGTCTCTCAGATCCAATAGCGGACATGTTAACAAGAATCAGAAATGCGCAACGTGCTAAGCACGAGTCTTGCGTTATTCCTGGATCCAAAATCAAAAAGAACATACTTGATTTATTGAAAGAAGAAGGATATATTTCTGATTTCAACTCGGTAAAAACTGGGAACTTTGATGATTATCAAGTTAAATTGAAATATGATACAAACAAACAACCGGTTATAAAACTTATTCAAAAAGTTTCAAAACCAGGTCGTAGAATTTATATTCAGTCAGCTGACATTCGTCCATTCAGAAATAACTTAGGAACTTTGATTATATCAACTTCTCAAGGTGTTATGACTGGCAAGAAAGCCCGACAACTCAAGATAGGAGGGGAAGTCATTTGTAAGGTGTTCTAACCTTATGAAAGATCAAGACCATGTCCAGAGTAGGAAAAGCAATTGTAAAGCTACCAGCAAAGGTAGAAGTTAAAGAATTAGGCGACAAGATCCAGGTTAAAGGTCCTTTAGGGGAACTTGAAACCCCGATTTTTGAAGGAATCAAGATGGAGTTATCCGACGGAACCATTAGCTTTGTAAGAAGCAATGAATCTAAGAATACTCTTGCACTTCATGGATTGGTAAGAGCTTTATTTTCGAATTCCGTAAAAGGCGTTAGTGAAGGTTGGGAAAAGAACCTCGAGATTACCGGTGTGGGTTACAGAGCTCAGATCAAAGGCAATGATCTTGTTATGAATCTAGGTTATTCCCATGATGTAGTTTTCCCAATGCCTCAAGGAATCAAAATTGAAGTAGCAGATCAGCTTAAGATTAAGATCAAAGGAATCAATAGACAACTTGTTGGTCAAGTTGCTGCTGATATCCGTTCTAAGAGACCTCCAGAGCCATATAAAGGCAAAGGAATCAAATACTCTGATGAAACTATCAAGCGTAAAGCTGGTAAGACAGGTAAGAAATAAGTCATGATTAACAAGACGAAGAAGAAAATCAATCAACAGAGACGTTCGGATCGCGCAAGATATAAGCTTAAGAAAAACGGTGACCGACCTAGGTTGGTCATCAATAAATCGAACAAGTATCTTGCAGTTCAGATCATTGATGATGTCCAAGGCAAAACCTTGGTTTCTGCAACTACCTTGGAGAAGGATTTTCCTTCACATGAGAATAGCAAAAAAAGTAAATCTGCTGCAGTCGCTCTTGGCAAAATTGTCTCGGAAAGAGCAAAGAAAGCAGGCGTGGTTAAAGTGATGATGGATAGATCAGGAATGCTCTACCATGGTGTGATTGCTGCTTTTGCTGATTCTGCAAGAGAAGGGGGATTAGAGTTCTAATATGATTATCGAAGAAGAACAAAAAGAATTTACTGAGAAGGTTGTAAAGATCGACCGCGTTGCAAAAGTTGTGAAGGGTGGTCGTAGATTTTCCTTCAATGCATTGTCAGTTGTGGGTGATGGAAAAGGCCGAGTCGGAATCGGATTTGGGAAAGCAAACGAAGTCCCTGACGCAATTCGTAAGTCTATCGAAAGTGCAAAGAAAAACCTTGTAGATATCCAATATATTGGGCATACTATCCCTCATGAAGTGATAGGAAAGTTCAAATCTGCTAGAGTGCTTCTAAAGCCAGCTTCTGCGGGAACTGGAATTATCGCTGGAGCTCATGTGAGATCAGTAGTTGAGAGAATCGGTGTTCAAGATTTGCTTTCTAAGACCTATGGTTCTGGAAACTCTATGAATATTGTTAAGGCTACATTAGACGCTCTAACTCAATTACAGACTCCCTCAATGGCCTTGAAGAGAAGAGGCATTAGCATTAGCAAACTTTTTGGTAAGGAATAAGACATGGAAGATGTATTAGTTACCCAATCTAAAAGTTCGATCGGAACAAACCCTGCCCATAGAAAGACATTGATTGCTCTTGGGCTTAAGAAAAAAGGTGCGTCCCGTAAACACAAACTCACTCCGCAGATACAAGGAATGTTACGAAGTGTAACCCACCTTGTTACTGTTGAGAAGGTAAAGTAAAATGTCAGAGAATAAAAATACAAGAGTTGATTCAGCTCGGGCTTTTGGCAAAAAAAGAACCAAAAAATCAACTTCAACTGGAAATTCAAATTCTATTCCCATTGCAAAAGGTGCAAAGACTAGCAAAAAAAGAGTAGGTCAAGGACCAGGATCCGGAATGGGTAAAACTTCCACAAGAGGAAGTAAAGGTCAAAAAGCACGTAATACTGTTAGACGAGGTTTCGAAGGTGGACAACTTCCACTTCACAGACGACTTCCAAAACGAGGTTTTACTAGCAGAAACCACTTAGATTTTCAGGCAGTTAACTTACTTGCGATCACTAAAGCTGGAATTTCTGGTGTGATCGGTGCTGCGGAATTGAAAGCCAAAAACCTAATCAAAGACGAAAACAAATTGATCAAAATCCTGGGAACAGGTGAAATCAATGTTGCTATTGAAATCACAGCTGACGGATTTTCTGCTTCTGCCAAAGAGAAAATCGAAAAAGCAGGTGGAAAGGCTATTCTCAAGACAGTTGAGAAGAAAGAGAAATAAAGGAGTATCTTTTGTTAAATACGATCGCCAATATATTCAAGATACCAGAGCTCAGAAGTAAGATACTATTTACGCTATTTATGTTGTTGTTGTTTCGAATGGGAACCCATGTTTCCATTCCAGGTATCAATTCATTGATTGTGTCGGGAATTTCCTCTGAGCCAGGTGAAGGTTTCTTGAATATGGTGGATCTGTTTGCTGGGGGCGCTCTTCTCAAATTTTCTATTTTTGCTCTGGGCATTATGCCTTACATTTCTTCATCTATTATCATGCAGCTTGTTATGGTATTGATTCCATCTTTGCAAAAATTGCAAAAGGAAGGGGATGAAGGAAGAAAGAAGATTCAGCAGTATACTAAATATGGAACTATTTTGCTTTGCGCTGTTCAATCTCTTGCAGTAATCCATCTTGCGAAATCTTGGTCAACGGGAACAGATGCAGCTGCAGCCAAATATCCAGGACTGATCAATCCATCTGTCGAACCGTATTTCTTCTTTCTTGGTTTGTTATCGATTACAACAGGGACAATCCTTCTTGTTTGGATGGGTGAACAGATAACAGAACGTGGAATTGGAAATGGAATCTCTTTACTTATTTTTGCCGGTATCATTGGTCGTATGCCTGAAGCTATGATCTCAATGTTTACGACAGATACATCGGATGCTCTTTCAATATTAATTTTACTTCTTATATTCGTAGTTTTGATATCTTTTACTGTTATTCTTACGCAAGGTGTAAGAAAAGTTCCTCTACAGTATGGTAAACAGATGGTTGGAAGAAGGATGGTTCAAGCTAAGAGTCAATCCATTCCGTTCAAAGTGAACGGCGCAAATGTGATGCCTATTATTTTTGCATCGTCATTGATCCTTTTTCCTCAGACTATTATCCAGTATTTTTCTTCTAACTTTGAAGGATGGGCTGGTTGGGCAGTTGTGATGGATTTTTTCAATCCATTCTCCCAAATCTGGTATAGAGCTGGTTTTTACTATCTTATCTATACTGGGCTTATTGTTTTCTTTGCATATTTCTATACTGCGATTCAATTCAACCCTCAAGAATTAGCAGACAATTTGAAAAAGTTCGGTGGATCGATTCCTGGTATTCGTCAGGGTGGACCAACCAAAGATTATATTGAAAAAGTTTTGAATAGAATTACTTTACCGGGCGCTATGTTTCTTGCAGGTCTTGCACTTGCTCCTTATTTAATTATTAAATTTTTGAATTTAGGCAATAATACTGGTGGTGGAGCTCTGGTTTATACCTTCGGTGGAACATCCCTATTGATCATGGTGGGTGTTGCACTCGAAACTTTGAAACAGATTGAAGCACAATTGTTAATGAGAAATTACGAAGGTTTCATGAAAAAATCTAGGATCAAAGGCAGGTAGATGATGAAGCGACTGATATTTATGGGTCCACCAGGTGCTGGAAAAGGGACTCAAGCAGACATCGTTAAGGATAAATTTCATATCCCGCAGATTTCCACTGGAGAAATTCTAAGAGAAGCTGTAAAAAATTCTACTGCAATGGGTTTAGAAGCTAAAAAATTCATGGACGCCGGGGACCTCGTTCCAGATGTTGTAGTTATAGGTATTATTCGCGACCGTTTAGCGGAAGCGGACTGTGCAAAGGGTTTTATTTTAGACGGATTTCCTAGAACTGTTGAGCAGGCTGGGGCTTTGGATAAAATTCTCAAAGAAATGCATATGGAATTGGACGCCGTTGTGAATTTGGCTGTTCCAGACGCAGAACTTGTTGGACGACTTCTCAAAAGAGCGGAAAAAGAAGGAAGAGCGGACGATAATGAGGAGACGATTAAGAATCGTCTATCGAATTATAATTCCAAGACTTACCCCCTAATTGATTACTATAAAAAAGAGGGAATCCTCAAAGAAGTAAACGGGGTTGGTTCAATGGATGATATAACAAAAGAAATAATGGGAATATTGGGGTAATATTTGGCTAAGGAAGAAGCTATTACGATTGACGGAGTGGTAATTGAACCTCTACCAAACGCGATGTTTAAGGTAGAGTTAGAGAATGGCCACAAGGTTCTCGCTCACATTTCCGGAAAGATGAGAATGCATTACATTCGAATTCTACCGGGAGATAAAGTAACAGTAGAACTTTCTCCGTATGATCTTTCCAAAGGTCGAATTACTTACAGAAAGAAATAAAGGAATCAGATGAAAGTACGCAGTTCAGTTAAGAAAATTTGTTCCAGTTGCAAGGTGATCCGCAGAAAAGGCGTTATCCGAGTGATTTGCACCAATCCGAAGCATAAACAGAGGCAGAGATAATATATGGCACGTATTGCGGGAGTAGATCTTCCTAAAGAAAAAAGAATCATCGTAGGTTTAACTTATGTATTCGGAATTGGACCAGCGACTTCTAAAAAAATTCTGGCTACTGCTGGAATTGATGAAACCATTCGAGTAAAAGATATTTCTGATGACCAAGAAGCAGCAATTCGTCGAGTGATTGATGAAGAAAACGTAAGAGTGGAAGGAGATCTTCGTGGAGAAGTAAACCTGAATATCAAGCGTTTGATGGATATTGGCTGCTATCGTGGTTTACGTCACAGAAAAGGACTTCCCGTTCGTGGTCAAAAAACGAAAACGAATGCAAGAACCAGAAAGGGTGGAAAGAAAACTGTGGCTAACAAGAAGAAAGCTACCAAGTAGGATTAGTATATAATGGAAAAAGACTCTAAAAACAAGAAAGAAAAGAAGCAAAAAAAGAAAGAGAAAAAGAATATTCCGAAAGGAAAAGTTTACATTCAGGCTTCTTTCAATAATACGATTGTTTCTATTACAGATATGGCTGGAAATGTGATCTCTTGGTCGTCATCCGGAATGATGGGATTTCGTGGTTCTAAAAAATCTACACCTTATGCGGCTCAAATTGCTGCATCCAATGCTGCAGAAAAGGCAATCGAAATTGCTGGCTTAGCTGAAATTGATGTATTGGTATCAGGTCCAGGAATTGGTCGTGAATCAGCGATTCGTTCACTAGCTGCAAAGGGTTTAAACGTGAAATTTATAAAAGATGTTACTCCATTGCCACACAATGGCTGTAGACCTAGAAAGAGAAGGAGAGTTTAACCTAAATGGCAAGATATCGCGGTCCGGTTGTAAAGCTCAGTAGAAGAGAAGGGGTTAACCTTCTTTTAAAATCAAGTCATAATTTTAACAAAGAGAAATCTAGTTTTGAGAAAAGAAAATATCCCCCTGGTCCACCACCCAAAAGAAAGCCAAAACTTTCTGAATACGGTGTGCAGCTCAGAGAGAAACAAAAAGTTAAAAGAGTCTATGGTGTTCTAGAAAAGCAATTTCGTAGATATTTTGAAGAAGCAAACAGAGTTCCTGGTATAACAGGGGAGACTCTTTTGCAATTCCTAGAGAGAAGATTGGACAGTGTTGTCTATCGTCTAGGATTCGCAGTGACTAGACGTCAGGCTAGAAATTTTATCGCTCATAGACATATTCTAGTCAATGGTGTGAGAGTGGATATTCCTTCTTACAGAGTTAGTATTGGTGACAAAATTGAGATCCGCGATAAATTTCGTAGCTCTTCTTTCTTGGAAGAAAATATTAAATTAGCTCAATCATTGAATAGAACTCCTGCTTGGTTGAATGTGGATTTTGCCAATTTGACAGGGGAAATTACCGGCATGCCGGCAAGAGAGGATATAGAAATCCCAGTGAAAGAACAAGTCATTGTGGAATTGTATTCTAAGTAACCAAATTTTGAAGGTAAGGATAAGGCATTGTCTCCGAAGAATCTGCTAAAAGGTTTTAAAAGACCTAAAAAAATCGATTTCGTAACTGAAGTCAACAATCCAAACTACGGAAAGTTTGTTGCTGAGCCTTTTGAAAGAGGCTTCGGTACTACTTTAGGTAATGCTCTTCGTAGAACACTAATGTCCTCAATTGAAGGCGCGGCTATATCTGCGATTCGAATCGAGGGTGTGAACCATGAGTTTTCTTATATTGAAGGGGTTGTTGAAGACGTAACTCGGATTATTTTGAATTTAAAACAAGTTCGTATCAAATATGAACCAGAAGATAAAGATCAAAATAAAGTAATCCATTTCGAAATGAAAGGAGCGGGTTATTTCAAAGCAGGCGATCTAGCCGTTGATTCTTCGATAGAAGTAATGAATCCTGATCTTCATATTGCGACTTTGAATGAAGATGCAAACCTTGTCATGGATCTTGAGATTCAACGAGGAAAAGGTTTTATCCCTGCAGAAGATAAGAAAAAAGATATAGAAGTTTTGGGAACAATTCCTCTAGACTCAATTTTTTCTCCTGTTAAACGAGTAATATTTGATATTGGTGAAGCAAGAATCGGACAACGATCTGATTATGAGAAGCTAACAATGGAAATTTGGACTGATGGTTCAATCTCTCCGGAAGATGCGCTCGCTCAAGCTGCAAAAATTCTCAAAGAACATCTAACTGTATTCATTAACTTCGAAGAAGAAGTGGAAGAAGAAGTGGATGAACTTGATGAAGCAGATGAAAAACTCAAAGCATCATTGTCTAGACATGTAGAAGAATTAGAACTCTCTGTTCGTTCTTTGAATGTGCTGAGAAGTCTAGAAATTGACTTTGTGGGTGATCTGGTAAAAAGAACTGAAGATGAGATGACCAAGTCCAAACACTATAGTGATCAGTCTTTGGAAGAAATGAAACAAAAACTGAATACACTTGGTTTGAATTTCGGGATGAGAGATTTCTAAAATGAATAAAAGAAATAAAGTTAAACATTTAAATAAAGCTGCAGATCACAGAAACTCTATGATCAACAATCTTGTTACTAGTTTTTTTATGCACGAGAGAATTGAATCTACTAGTGCAAAAATTAAAGTTGCAAGGTCTTTTGCTGAGAAACTTATCACTCGTGCTAAGAAGAATTTGGCACCTGATGCGAAGCCAGAATCTAAACTTCATAACAGAAGAGAGATAATGAAAAAAATCACGAACCCTATGGTTGTTGATAAGCTCATCGATGATATTGCGGGTCGCTTCTCTGAAAGAGCAGGTGGATATACAAGAATTTATAAACTTGTTAACAGACAGTCTGACAACTCCGAGATGTCTATTTTAGAATTGGTTGAGAAGAAAGAAAAAGCGGTTCTAAAAGAAGAGGCTATTGCGAAGAGAAAACCTAAAAAGGCAGCTCCTGCAAAAGATTCTAAAGAGAAAAAGGAAAAGAAAGAAAAGAAAAGCAAATAATCCGACTTCTTGAGTATTTTTCATTTTTTTTATTCAATTAATTTCTTAAAGTAAAGGTAAGATGAATGTAAAGGAGAGATATCTTTCCTTTACATTCTTACTTTAGTAGAAAATTTAGAAATTTATCACTTTTATTATAATTTTTGCATTTAACCACAGAAAGTAAATTTTCTCATTTGGCTGTTTAAATGAATCACCATTTTATAGCGATTTCCTTTTTAAAGAGATTCTGATTAAACTCAAATTTTAAAAATTCGTGCATTTTCAGTATTTTTAGCTGCATAGATTTAAAAAGAATTGTCTTTTTAGCAGAAATTATGATTCCTACAAAGATGGGTTTGAATATGATGTGTTCACCTAATTTATTTCTGAAGGAAAAACTATGAATCTAAAACTTCGATTGATCTTGTTAATACAGACCAGTCTCATCTTCTTAACCTGGAATTGCACGGGGCTTAATGTTGCTACAACTTTTGGTGTTGGAGCTGTGACCAATCCTGCGCGTGAGTATGTAAATCCTGGTTTTATAGCGGATAAAGGAGGTTTATTATTCCACAATAATACAGTAGCAGGGCAAATCTCTAGTAATGCTGAACCTAACGCTATCGGCAAATCATGTTCAAACGCTGTTCTTTGGTTATTTGCGTGGGGTGATTCAAGCATTGAGGCTGGAAAAAAAGCTGCAGGAATTACTAGAGTTTCTTCGGTTGAATATGAACAACTGGCGATTTTGGGTATGTTTTACCATCGCTTTTGCATTAAGGTTAATGGATCGTCAGAGGCTGGATCGTCTGAACTTACCAAAACAGTTCAACCGACTACTTCAGTGAAGAAAGGTAGATAAGAGGTAATATAACTATGGTTAAAATAATAAAAATTTCAAGTCTAATCTTAATGCTTTTTACATTAAATCAATGTGCAACTGGACCAGTTCATGGTTTTTTATTTACTTCAAATAAATTTGCAGGTGAATTTAATACAAATAATGATGTGAAAGTTACAAAAACTGGAAAAGGCTGCTCACATTCGATCTTGGGGCTTTTTGGTTTCGGTAAATCTGGTGCGGGCAATGTTGCACATACCAATAATATAACAAGAATAGCTACTGTTGATCATTCTACATTTAGTATTCTAACGATGGTTTATCAAAACTACTGCACAATTGTATCAGGAGAAGGAATATGAAGAAGATTTTTATAGTAGTATTGTTGCTCATCTTGGGACTTAATTTTGGAGCATGTGTTTCTTCTACTACGCCAGGAATTGGTGGTGGAAGTTTCATTACGGTTACAACACAGCATGTTTATGGCTTATCCCAAGGTAATCAAATCACTTCTGCGCGAGTCGAAAAGAGTGGTGAGTCTTGTTCTTTATCCTCATCATTTATATTAAGTTGGTTTTACTACGGAAACGGCGGAAGCATAGAAGAGGCAAGTAAGAAGGGTGGAATTACAAAAATTGCCGTAGTCGATAGATCTTCGGTGAATTTTTTGGGTCGGATATTCTATCTGGACTGTGTTATCGTCTGGGGCGAATAGTTCAAATTCATTAGACCAACAAACGGGTAAGAGTAAATGCCTTTCTTGCTTACTCTTACCCTTAAATCTACTTTATCATTTTATTCTTTCTAACAAAATCGCTCACTGAAAACAGAACATTAAACCACGATTCCTCGTCTGAATTTGAATTACTCCAACAAGAGTAACCCAATAAATATTCTTCCTAGAACCTTTTTAGCTTCTCTTGCAATTCAGCTGCAATTTTGTCAAAGTCAACTTTCTGAATCACTGCAGCATAAGTAGAACTGATGATCGGGTATTGTTCTGGCTTTATGTCCACAAGGTTTGGTAAAACTTTTAAGCCATAAAAACCATTGGTGATTTTTTCTGGAGTTTTACCATAAGAGACATCAAATCCATAATTACGATCCCTTGTGTCGGATCCAAAGCAAGCTAGCATGAAATCGGTTAGACCAGACAATCCTTGGAACGTTTCCGGTCTGCCACCAAGCGCCACTCCCATATTGACCATTTCTGAGAAAAAACGACTCGATAAGTGAAATAGTGTATTATCCACATTTCCACCTAAATTCTTTTTAAAGTAGCCTTCTACTAAGCCCATCGAGAGCGCGAAAACTGTCTTGAGAGCTCCTCCCAATTGAACACCTTTGATATCGGTGGGATTGATAGCAGGACGGCTGAATACATAGCCTGTATTAAATAGAGCTTGGATTCTAGCCTGTAATTCGGGTTTTACAGTAGCTACTTCAAATCCTGAAACTTTTCTCTCCATGATTTGATCTGGGTAGTTGGCTCCAGATACTACGCATAGACGGTTCGGATCGATTCCAAATATCGTCTGCAAGTCTTCTAGAATGAGACCTTGAGCAGAACCTGTAAATCCTTTGATAACGTTAATAATGGGAGCTTGATTATTAACGATTTGATCGCGGATTTTTGGATAGATTTCGTCCATCTGCCAGGGATTGGTTCCTTGGATAAGTAGAGTTGCTTTTTTGCAGACGTCCGGATCCGCTGAGAACTCCATATTGGGCGGTAGTTTATAAATTGGGTAATGAACGATATCTCTTTGTTCTTCGTTGGATTGTCTGCATTCTTCTTCATTGGGATGATAAACGGTTACACGGACTTCTTTATTGGCAAGAACCGTTCCGACTGCAACCGACATATTGCTAGATCCAAGAATTACCACTTCTTCTTTGGGGCTTTTGGGAATCGTAATTAAAACATTTTCTTTGGTATTGTCACCATTGTATAGATTCCTATAGGTTCCATGCTGGTGCTTGTTTAAATTGGAACCAACTAACAAAGCCAGGTTGTCAATAAGAAATTGCTTTTTGTCACCTTTGCCAGGGAATTGAACATGATCCATTGTTTCTGGAAAATGTTCCATCAATTTCTTACTCAATTCACCAACCAAAACAGGTTTACCGATGGTTAATTTACCTGTCGCTTGATTGAATAAAAATCCTGATGTAGGTAGAATCTTATCTGTTCCTTCGAGAGAGATAGGTAATACAATTTTATTGGCTACATAGTGATAAACGGTATCTACAAAGGGCATCAACCTTCCATCCCGTGATCTTGTCCCTTCGGGAAAAATGGAAATAATTTTACCTTCCGTTTGAATCTTCTGAGCCTGACGAAAAGACCTCATATTGATCTTGGTCATGATATCAGAAAGACTTGGAGTATCTGACATGTCTTTCTTAGAACAGACAAGCAAGGTTCCAAACATATATAGTCCTAGTCTTGTAAAGTCTGGCTCAAATGCGAGTCGTCCTGCGATGAATACAAGTTGTTCGGCTATTTTTCTACCTTGCGGTCCAGCATTGTAGAGTAGGGCAAATATAGCAGGTGCATCCAAATGACTTAGATGGTTCGAGATTAAAGTAATAGGAATCTTGCCAATGACAGGGTTTAAAAGTTCTAAGTTCTCTACTCCTTCCACTGTAAATTTTTTCATGATTGGATCGAGGAATCTCAACATGAAATCTCGAGGAACGGGGTTCATGTCGGTCAAAACGCCCACTTCCTCTAATTTACTAGGATCATTGAAAATCTCCATAACCTTAGGTTTAGGAGTGGCATTGGAAAGTATTAAAAATTCTTCTAGAATTTTGCGAGCTTCTTCTTGGCTCATTCCAGATTTAATGAATAGGTGAATATTTTCGAAAAATTCTTTGGACCATCGGCCGACTGTGGCTTTTTTTTCCGTCATTTTATCTCCTCAAAAGACTTTTATACTCGACATTGGCTTTGTTTTGTCTATCGAATTTTTTTTTGATTTGGTTGGAAA
Organism: Leptospira sp. GIMC2001; assembly: GCF_028462125.1. Lineage (NCBI taxonomy): Bacteria > Pseudomonadati > Spirochaetota > Leptospiria > Leptospirales > Leptospiraceae > Leptospira > Leptospira sp. GIMC2001. The sequence goes on from NZ_CP115468.1 coordinate 1,832,165, forward strand.
ACCCTTTCATAAAAAATAGTTCTGGAACTAAAAGAAAGTGAATCTCAATTATAATAGCGAAACCAAATGGTTACCTGATGGCTTTCATTTCCTGGGTCCAACAGAATCCAGTAATCGTAGAAGCTTAATCAATCAGTTTACTAAATATTTATTTGATGTAGGATATAGCGAAGTTACTGTTCCTGCTTTTGATTATTCTGTATCATTTTTAAATCAGATCAGCCCGGAAGAAGAACATTCTGTACTCAAACTGCGGGACTTGCAAGGTAGAGAAATCAGTCCTGGAACCGATTTAACCGTTCAAGTTGTTAAAGGAATGGCAGGACTTTCCCATATTGCGGAGAATCAAAAAGTTTTTTATGTAGCTCGAAGAATTAGAGATCACAAGAAAAAAAATGCATCCAGGCGAGAAGTTCTACAAGTTGGTGCAGAATGTATTGGTTCATCCAATCCAGAAGACATCCTTCGAATTTTGCAAGAATCAGATCATCTTCTAAAAAATTCCAACCTAAAAAAACGACCAACTATAGTCTTAAGCAACAATCGACTCATAAGATCAATTCTTTCTAGATTGTCGTTAGATGCTACTTCTATAAATCAACTTACATATTTCATTCATACAAAAAACTCCAGTGAGATCTTAAAGTTTGTCCAGTTATTCAATCTTAAAAAAGCATATGGTGATATAATAATTGAATTAACTCATACCTTAGATATTGAAAAGATCAGAGAGGTTCTCACATCATTTGCGAAACAAGAAGATTTTGATTTTAGTAAAGATTTAACCGAACTCAGCAAAGTTGTCAAGTTATGGTATGAAGGTGATAGATTCTCTGATCTCTGCGTGGATTTATCATTAGTTCGAGATTTGAAATACTATACAGGCTTTTTATTTCAAGGATTTCTTGAATCTGAATCAGAGCCGGTCTTGACTGGCGGACAATATGATAATTTATATGAAATTTTTTCAGGTAAAGAAATGCCTGCCTGTGGATTTGCAATCCACATCGATACATTAGAATCATCTTTAGGAGATTGAGGAGAGTTTATGCCAGCAAATTTAGTAGTGGGTGCCCAATGGGGCGATGAAGGAAAAGCGAAAGTAATTGATGTGCTTTCTAAAGATACAGATATAATTGTTCGCTATCAAGGTGGAGCCAATGCAGGACATACGGTCGTTGTAAAAGGAAAAAAATATGTATTTCATCTGATACCATCGGGAATCATCTATGATAATAAAATCTGTGTGATTGGTAACGGAGTGGTATTAGATCCAACTTATTTTCTTGAAGAAGTTGCATCTATTGAAAAGGAAGGCTTCGACGTTCGCGGTAAAACTTTTATCTCGGATTCGGCTCATCTCCTCTTACCATTTCATAAAATGATTGATGCCTCCATTGAGGATGGCAGTGATTCCGAGACAAAAATCGGTACTACCAAAAAAGGAATCGGTATATGCTACGCAGATAAGATGATGAGAACTGGGCTTCGAGTAGGAGATCTTTTGTTCCCTGAAACTGCTAGAAACAAACTAAAAACTATCATCCAAAATAAAAATCGCGAGATGGACATTCTATACGGACTACCAGGGCTCAACGAAGCTGAAGTCTGGGACCAACTTATGACTTTTTATGATTTATGGAAAAATCGAATTATCAATACATCCTTTTATTTGAATGAAGAATTAAAGGAAGGAAAAAGAGTTTTACTGGAAGGTGCGCAAGGAACTGGATTGGATGTTGATTTTGGAACTTATCCTTACGTTACATCTTCCAATCCTACGACGGGTGGAGCGTTGATTGGATCTGGAGTAGGCTACCATTTCTTGAAAAAAGTAATCGGTATCAGTAAGGCATACATAACGCGAGTAGGTGAGGGACCATTTCCTACAGAGTTATTCGGAGATGAAGGTTCTCGTTTGCGCGAGTTAGGTGGAGAGTATGGAGCAACAACTGGTCGACCTAGAAGATGTGGTTGGTTTGACGTTGAAATGTTAAAACATGCTATTCGCGTAAACGGAATGAATGCAGTTGCACTTACGAAAATTGATGTTCTAAGTGACTATGAGTCCATTCCTGTTGCGATTGGTTATGAACTTGATGGAAAGAAAATAAATTATTTCCCATCGCAAGGACTTGAAAGAGTGAAGCCTATTTACAAAGAATTTCCAGGATGGAAATCCGATATTACCGGAATCAATGATTTCAAAAAGTTACCTAAAAACTGTCAGGATTATATAAATGTATTAAGAGAATTGATCGGAGTTCCGGTTCATATGATATCAACTGGTCCAGATCGAGATCATACAATAATTTTGGCAGGATGAAGATTTTTTATTGAATATCCTTGACCCAGGCGACCTCTAAAAATATATGTATTTACAGACAGTCAGGAGTCGTTAGCTCAGTTGGTAGAGCATCTCACTTTTAATGAGAGGGTCTTGGGTTCGAATCCCAAACGACTCACTGATGAATCAAATGGTGCCATCGTCTAATGGTTAGGACACAAGGTTTTCATCCTTGCAATCGGGGTTCAATTCCCCGTGGCACTGCCAATTTTCCTCATTGACTTATCTTCTCGATCATTGTTCCTTTAGTTATTATGGCAGAATTAAAATTAAAGGGTAATCCCATCAACACAGTTGGATCACTTCCAAGCATTGGAAGCAAAGCTCCAAACCTAAATCTTACAAATGGCAGTCTAGCGGATGTTAGCTTGGAAACCTACGCAGGAAAGAAAAAAATATTAAATATTTTTCCAAGTATTGATACCGCTGTTTGCGCAACTTCAGTTCGCAAATTCAACGAAAAAGCAAGCAGTCTAAAGAATACAGTTGTCCTTTGTATATCAGCAGACCTTCCTTTCGCTCAGAAAAGATTTTGTGGTGCTGAAGGACTCAATAATGTTGAGACTCTTTCTGATTTTCGAAGCAAAGACTTTGGATCTCTTTACGGCGTTACTCTAAAAGACGGTCCAATGGCTGGTCTACTTGCTCGTGCTGTGATTGTTCTGGACGAAGATAACAAAGTCATTCACTCAGAATTGGTAGATGACATCGTTCATGAACCTAACTATGATTCTGCTCTTGCAGTAATCTAAAATCAAGTTCGATCCACAAATTTTATTTTCGATATTTTTGTGGATCGCATTTTTTAATTTAAGATATCTATTTATATTTATCTATTTTTTATTAGATTCCGATGCAATATTTGTTTTTACAAATTTCTAAAACTACAGTAAAATTAGTAAATTTATAGATATTTATCTATTGATAAATATTCTACATAGACTTCGGATCTCACAAATACTGCAAATTTCAGATTCATATTTTGATTTGCATTTCTCTGCAATTCCTATTCTTGATAGGGCAAAGTCATAGGATACGGCAGGCGCTCCGACGATTTTTTGCAATCCTTGGCTGATCTCTAATGCCATTTTGTAATCTGGAGTTTTTCTCTCAGTGAGTCCTAGAAGAGCTCCGATTTTCTGGATATGCGTGTCTAAGGGCAGAAGTAAATCGTAAGCAGAGAGCCTGTGGTAAATTCCTAAATCAGGAAACTCATTAGATGTCATCCATCTAAGAAACATAAATATTCTTTTTTTCGCTGAAGTGGATTTATCTATCCCAATTAGAAATTTTAAACCATTGGATTGATAACGGAACAAATTCATAAAGGTTTTTTGAAAATTTGTAATACCCGCAACAATTCCCGAATCAGAAATAAAATATTTCTCAAAAATTGGAGATTTAGAATTGATTAGGATTTTTAGAGAACGTAAGAATTCTAAAGTATCCTTTTCTTTTTGAAAACGGTAGACTCCAATTTTACCTTTCCAATTAGCCAAGTCATCAAAGGATATGTCTTGCAATAGTCTAAATGGATGTTCGCCTAGAAGTATAAGAATTTTATTTAGAAAATTTCGAATACTCGATACATTTCCATAAGAATACAATGCAACAATCAATCCAACAATTTCTTGATCAGTTTTATTTTTGTAATTATATACTAATTCAATTGGATCTGTTTTTAGATATTCCATGGTGGAATATTTCATTTTCAGATTATTAAATATTCGTTGTTTATCCTCATACATTGAGGTTTGCTTTCTTCGCGATATAAGTTTTGCTCTGGAGAGTACGACCCAGTATTTTTTCTATGCTATGTGAAGCTTCGATTAGTTTGTCTAGGTAAACTCCAGTTATATAACCTTGGTTTTCTAAAAGATAAACTAAGTCTTCGGTTGCAAGATTTCCAGAAGCGCCCTTAGCATAGGGGCAACCCCCAAGACCACCTGCGGATGAATCAAAGGACAAAAGTCCCATCTCTAGACTTTTCTGAACATTTGCGACGGCCATTCCGTAGGTATCATGAAAATGTCCCGCGAATTGCTTTGGCGTAAAATCCCGAAATAGATTACTTAAAAGTGAATCGACTTTGTCTGGAGTCGCCCATCCAATCGTCTCTCCAAGTGATATTTCATAGGCTCCTGCATCATGAAGTCTTGATACTACTTCATGTACTGCCGTAGGTTCAATCCATCCTTCATACGGACAAGCAATCACGGTGGATACATAACCTCGCACAGCTATACCATCTTTTCTAGCCTGTTTAAAAATCTCATCAAAGGCTGCGAATGATTCATCAACAGTCTTATTGATATTTTTCTTTGTGAATGTATTGGATGCGGCTGTAAAGACTGCAACTTCCTTATATCCGCAGGCGACGGCTTCTTCATATCCTCTCAAATTAGGAGTGAGACAGGAAAATTGAATTTTGGAATCTTGAAAATCTAGTTTAGTTGATAGTTCCTTCGAATCAGCTAACTGAGGAATTGCGGAAGGTTTTACAAAAGAGGTTGCCTCAATATTTTTGAGTCCTGCATCTATGAGTTTCTCTATGAATTCGAGTTTAGCCTCAGTCGGGATAAATTTGGATTCATTTTGTAGACCATCTCTTGGACCAACTTCTGTGATTTTCACTTTCTCTTTCTCTTGCATACTTGTAACCTGGTTCTAGTCTGGTTTGTAAATTCTGGACTTCAAGAAAAAAATGCTTAGAATTGAAAATCTAAATGTGAAAACGATCCAAGGTAAAAAAATTTTGGATTCAGTTAGTTTGGCTGTCAATTCCGATGAAATAGTCTCTCTGGTTGGCGGATCGGGTTCTGGCAAATCGACAATTTTTAAATCAATCCTTCATTCAATTCTGCCAATGGATGGGTATGTGATCGAAGGGAAGGTAAGTTTAGACGGACAATCTGTTCAGCCTGTTTTTCAGGATGCATTTTCAAGCTTCAATCCTTCCTGGAAGATGATAAATTGTCTTCTTGAACCGTTTATAATCCACAATAAAGATCGCAAAATCGGTTTGGAGAATATTCGATCAAAGCTCGAAATAATTGGTATCGACAGACATCGATTACAATCGCGTCCACATCAATTTTCTGGCGGAGAATTACAACGACTTGCCATCCTGAGATCTATCTTGCTTGAACCAAAAATTCTCATCATGGATGAACCTGTAAGCGGGCTTGATCCATTGGTAAGAAAACCAATCCTAGACCTTATCATGGAACTCAAATCAAGAATGAAAATGGGAATACTATTTATATCTCATGACTTGGATGTTGTCCGAAAGATTTCGGATCGCATTTATGTAATTAAAGAAGGAGTGATTGTAGAATCTGGACTAAGCAATGAAATTCCCAATTATCGTTCGGATAATTATACCAAAGAATTATTTGATCTCGAATATGATTTTTTATAATAAAGTTAAAATTATACAAATATTAGTAAATGAAACTTTTGCATCGCTTGAAGATTCCAAGAAGATAAATACTGATAAAAAAAAGAAATGTACTAAAACTTCTTACATTACAAAAATATCTATTCCTAAAAATTCGAATCTAAATTCGGAAAAGATCCAAGTTGGAAACTCGCTTCAATTAATATCTATTCGCTTGTGGAAAATCTAATCGCTTCTTTGTGCTGAACGAATGCGATGATTGCAAAATTGTCTTGGTTTTTTTTTCTTGCAAAAGCTGTTTTTGTCTTTTTTGCTATCCGAAAAAACTATTTGGATGGTCCATACCATTATCCAAAATACTGAACCACCTTACTTTCTTCACCATCCTTGGAAGATTGAATGAACTTTGGTTTCAAAAGTTAGTCAATTCTCATTTCTTAAATGGTCTTGCGGCAAAAATTTATACCTTATAAAGCAATGCAATACGACTGACAGAGAACTGTATTTTAATAATTACTTGAAAAATCCATATCCCCAAGGAGGAATACAACTTCTTTCTAAAATGGAAAAGCAACTCAAATATAAATACGATTATATTCATGGTTACGTGTATCCAAAACGAACACGTAAATCCGACAGGCGAATACTAGAAAAACTTAGTTGTTCGATATCATAATTTTACCAAGCTAAAGTAGACAAAAAAGGCGCAATTCAATAGCTTAATCTCATAAAGTCTAAATATTATTTTCGATTTTTTTGATAAAATTTAGATAAATTTCTTGACTTAAATCCGATTAACTTCTCATAAATATAAATCTGTCTAGAATCAGGGTTCTGTTACTGATCTCAGTGGATTGATCCTTGAAAAAGGCAGTGAAAATTTTTAAGTGGATGGTTAAATTACTACACAATATGAAGAATATCATTGTTATTGCAAGCCTTTGTCTCTCTATATTACATTGTGCAACTCCCACAATCCTGAAAGAGAATGTCAAATCAAAAACAAAAAACCTAGCGATCGAAGTAGTGAAGGTTGCATCAGGACCCGATAGCTTTGCTTCCGGCGGAAAGAATTTTTTTCCAAAAGATAGATCTCATCGGTTGATCCATATTACTTTGAATGTTACGAATTTGACAAAAACCGATTACAGCTTCATCTTCACTAAAATTGCATTAGAACCACCATTTGAGGTTTTATTAGACGAGAAGGGAAAGGAAGTCCGTAAATTAAATCCACCGGCTTTTGTTCGCTTTTATGAGGTTGGATTCTCGAACGATATAAAGGAAGATGTATCTGGGAATAACTTTGCTAACGGAAAAGTTGAAAAGGAAGTTGTTATTAAACCCAATGAGACTATAACAAGAACCTTGATGTATGCTCTTCCAACGACAGTTGAGCCCGAACAACTTGTTTTCTTGGACGAAAAATCACATATTATTTCGTTTAAGTAAGAATTTCTTAGGTAAAAGGATATCCGCAAGTCGGCTGTCTTTTTACCATTTAACCGTTAGCTATTTTACATATTTCCTAGCAAAGGAATTTCCAATTCAACCGATGAGTTCTAGCTTTAGATCTCTGAACAAATTTTCCCACCATTTGTGTACCGTTTCTATTTATGACAGTTTTTATATAGAGTAACAATTAGTCCTATTTAAGTAACTAGCTGCCTATATTGGGGATTGTGTCACTGAATAATGAGAAGCAAGAGAGGCAAACAAGTTGCCTCTCTTAAAAAAGAAAGATTGTGTTATTATGGCAAATTGATTTAAAATTTAAATAACATCAGATATCTATCTGGTATTCGTTAGCTCTATCTTTCTTATCTTTTAGAAGAACAATCATAACGTCCATTCTATAGAAGGCATTTCGAAGAGAAGATTCCATCAATCTGAGTGCTCGAATCTGATTATCCAGTGAGATTGTTTTGATCACAGTTTTTTGTTCTGTGTCAAATCGAGTTAAAATCACTTCTGTGCTCATCACATCATTAGGATTGATCAACATTGTTTTATTTTCAAAAGCAAATTCGAATAAAATCCTCTTTTTTCTGGATTCCAATTTAACTTGGCGTATTTTAGTTCCATCATATTCGAATGATATAAATTTTAGTAGATTCGATTCATAACCTTCATCGATTGTGAATGGGATATCTTCTGTGATGATTGTATGTTTGTTTTTGAATTCTGGCTTGAGCAAAACTAGTTGAGCATGCTTTTTCTCGATATCATTGAGTCGAACCTGGATTGTGTTCTTGAGATCTTCTATAATCCGCAGAAGGGACTTGGTATATTTACTATCCTTGTCAACAAAAATATCACTCGCAGATATATCGTTGTCTGCTTCTTGAGCGCTTGAACTTGTAATCAGCCCAAAAAATAATAGAGTTATGCAAAAAGCCAGTTGTAATTTTTTCATAATTGTATCCAGGTAAGTTTTCTGTACTTTCTATTATCGGATTCTAGAAGGCGAACTTAAATTTCCTTATAATGAAATATTTCATATCCATTCTCCCGAAACTCAATTCGAATTTTACCTTCGAGTTCCATTTTTTTGATGATAGAATAGACGAGTCCCAATGCTGTTGGCAAATGTCCTCCGCTATGAACTTTTTTGCCGATAGCCGCTTCCATTAGATGCAATAGGTCTGAAGATCCTTCTTTGAGTCGTCGGATGACCCCTTTTTCTAGAATCGAGAGAGTCTTTTTTACTAAGGTGATAGTTTTGTGTGGATTTTCAATTTCTTTGCCGTGAGCGGGAAGGAGTCTTTTGATTGGCTCTTCCAACAACTTCGAAAGTGTAAAATGATAATCATTTAAGCTTCCATCCAATTCTGAATAGATTGCAGTGAGATTTGCGATAATTAAGTCACCGGAAAAATATACACCACAGTCCGCCAAGACCGGTGTGATATGATATAAATTATGTCCTGGAGTATGGATAAATCGGATTGTTCGTCCATTGAATTCCATGCTATCATTATGATCCAGTGCTACATCAATTCGTAGATTCGGATTGCCTTTCTTAGTTTTATTGAACTTACTAAAGAAAGTATTCCATCCTTCTCTTGATTTGGTGAGTATATCATTGAGTTGCTCTGGATCTCCAAAAGCTCGATGGAATAAATCTTCAGTAGCTTGCTCAAATAATTTCATTGATTCAATATAATTACCAACGCCATCTTGCATAGATCGATATCCATAATAGATTGCATGAGGCGCATACGATTTCAATAATAGAGCCGAAGATATATGATCAAGATGGTTATGTGTATAAATAATATGCTTAATATCTTTTAGGGAAAATCCGCGTGTTCGAAGTGAGGCTTGCAGCATTGGTATAGATTCAATATATCCAGAATCAATTAGAGTCAATCCATCATTCACTAAAATATATATATTGTTAGGTGCATAAAATGGTTGAGGAAGTACGATCTTAAAAATATCATCACCGATAGATTCCATAGGAGGAATTTTCTTAGCTGGGGTTATCTTCATTTGAAATTACTTACATCCTTTTCTACATCATCTTCAAGTTGTGTTTTCTTTGCATCCGCGAATTTCTTAGTAATATCTCTTCGTCTTTGAATTACTTTATAAGAGAAGCTACCGAAAAATGGATCATTCGGATATTCTAAAATTTTGTTGTATTGACTTTCAGCTGTAGCGTAATCTTGCACTTTCGATGCTGTTTCGGCAAAATAATAGTGAAACTTTTTGTCGTAAGATTTTTCTTTGCCTTCGGGAGAATAGAGTTCAGTTTTGTTCAGAATCATGTAAGCTCTATAGTGATTGCCAGCTTCCATTTCCAATCTGGCTAAACCTAATTTCGCATTTGGGCTTCCATCATCTATTGTTAATGCCCGGTCTAAGTAAAGTTTTGCTCTATTCTTGAGTCCTGTCTCTAAGTAATGTTCGGCGAGTAATACAAGTGCCGTTATGTCAAATGAATTTCGACTCACAGCATCTTTAAAGTTTTTGATTGCATAGTAGTTTTCGTTTTTTAATAAACTAAGAATCCCAATATGAATATATGTTCGGTAAAATTCTGGGATTTCTGATTTGGCAAATTCAAACTGAGCCAAAGCCTCATCGTATCTACTACTTAGGTGCAGAAGTCTTCCATAATTGTATCGAAAGGCAAAAAATCTTGGATCATATAGAATTCCTGCTTTCAGCATCTCTTCTGCTTGAGCTCTTTCCTTTGGTTCAGCTTTGAGAAGGATCTCAACTATCTCATTATTGAATTTGGCTGAATTGGTTATTGTCTTGTCTTGGAATTTAAAACTTCCCATAGACCGAGGCGGTTCTCCTTCCCAGAGCTTACCCGTGGTCACGATAAAATCTTCTGGAATTATTATCAGTCCTCCGTTGGGAAAATCGCTGGGATCTTCTTCTCCTTCGCCCCAGAGAAGATCGGGATAGAGTTTACCATCGATAGTAACTTGAGAATGAACTGCAAAACTGAAGCAAGAAATTCCTAAAAAAAAGAGAAAGATTTTCAAAAATGGGAAAAAGGAATAAGGAAATACTTTTCTGAGATTTTTCATGATAGCAAAGAAACACTCGTCGAATCGTAACATATTTTCAGACTGGATATACGAGTTTTCCATTGGAAATTATTAGCGTTACAAACCTATCTTATTCTATCGGCGCAAAAGTCGTTCTCAAAAATGTGAATTTTGCGCTAAAAAAGGGTGAGGCGCATGCTTTAAGAGGAGACAATGGAGTAGGTAAATCGACTATTCTCAAAATCCTTCTAAACTATTCTCATTTCCCAAATGAAGTTCGATGGAATCAAACCGGCAATACTTCTATTCAGACAAAGAATCTGATATCTTTTCTCGGTCATGAGTTGGGATTGTATTCGAGCTTGAGTCTTGAAGAGAATCTAAGATTTTTTTATAATATTTCTTTGTCGCCATTTCCCTGGAGCACGATTCTGGATTGGGTTCATCGATTCAATTTGCATCGAAGATTAGATGATCCCATTTTTTCTTTTTCTAGAGGTATGAAGCAAAAGGCTGCACTCATCCGAACTCTTCTCTCACGAAGCGAACTGATTCTTTTGGATGAACCATTTACGGGATTGGATGAAACTTCTTATCGAAATGTTTTGGAACTTTTGCAAGAAATTCTAAAAGATTCTACTATTTTTGCAGTGATCCACGGAATGGAACATCCGATTTGGAAAAACCAATTTAAAATTGAAAAAGGAGGAAAACTTGTTTCTTACAATTCTTAATAAAGAAATTAAATTGATTTCGAGATCGACGAGTGGATTTATCTCTATGGCAGTTTTAGCTTTTACAATTTTATTTATTTTTTATTTTTCCATTGAAAAAAACCAAATCTTGATTCCAACTAGTTTGGCTGGAATCAAGTGGGCAATTGTTTTTATTGTATCTTTTGTTCTGATTGGACAATCTAGTTGGGAAGAAAGAGAAACGGGAGCTCATCGAATCACTAAGCTTTTTGTATCAAATTGGATACTATTTATGGTTAAATCTTTTGCAGTATGGCTTATGTTAATTGTTATAGAAATTTTACTTGTTTTTGCTATGGTTTTATTTTTCCAAAATAGTAAAATGGAAAATATTCTTGCTCAATTGATGTTTATTATACCAGGTTCTTTGTCGCTTTCTTTTCTTGGAGTCAGTCTTGCGAACATTTCGAACGCTTCTCGAATGAAAGAAATTATTCTTCCATTGCTTATGGTACCATTTAGTATTCCTTTATTTTTATACGGACTCAATTCCGAATATAAATATTTGAAAAATCCAGAAACTCTAATTTCCTCGATTTTTCTATTGATTTTTTTCTGTTTCTTTTATGGGGGGATTGGAGCATTGTTCCAAGAGGTTTTATCGGAGGATATGGATGGTTAACAACGCAATTAGCTCAGATTCTAATAAAATCTCTATATCATCTTGGCTTTGGGATTTTTTGATATTTTTCATCTTTGTTGTGTTATCTGGATATTCAATTCACTATGCAATGAAAGTTCCGAATGTCTTACTTGAGCAAGGACTTTCGCATCGAATTTTCTATTTCCATGTTCCGGTTGCTTGGGTTGCTTTGTATGGCCCTTTATTTTCATTCATTGCATCAATTTTTTATTTATTAACAAGAAATTTAAAATTCGATCGAATGAGTTTTGCTCTAAATCAAGTTTCTCTAATATTTGCTATTGGAGTGTTATTTTCGGGTCCCATTTGGGCTTACAGTGCTTGGGGAGTTCCTTGGGATTGGACCGATGCAAGATTGCAGTCATTTTTTATTCTATGCCTTTCTCTATTTGGATATTTTATTTTTCGATCTCTGATTCCAAATCCAATAAAGAAAGCTATGATTGGTGCTTACTTAACAATTCTCTGTGGTGTCAATGCGGTTCTTACTTGGGGCGCGATTCGATGGATTGATAACCCAGGCAATCACCCAAGTTCTGTTCTGGGCAAAGGCGGAATGGAAACAGATATGAGAATTGCTTTTTATCTAAATGTTTTAGCATTTCATATACTGTTTCTTGTTTTTATACGAATTGCATACAGGCTTGAAAATATTCAAAATTTTCGCAACATTATCAAAGCAAGCATGGATGATGAATGATGGAGATGCCCGCTCTGTCACGAAATTATTCTATCTTGGTTGTTGATGATGCAACAGAGAATGTGGAATTTGTAGATCGATTGCTCAAATCAGAAAATTTTACAGTATACAAATCTTATTCAGCGCAGACGGCAAGATCTATCCTACTAACTGAAGAGATCGATCTAATTCTATTGGATGTAAACATGCCGGATCAGAATGGATATTCTTTTTGTAAAGAACTCAGAGAGATTGATAAATTTAGTCTGCTCCCAATTCTATTTATTACAGCAGTTGATCGAGAAATTGGTTTCCAAGAAGCCATCGCCAATGGTGGAGATGATTTTATAAGTAAACCGTTTCATAAAAAAGAGCTGATTGCAAAAATTCGTGCCTTCCTTCGAATCAAAGATCTTCAAGATCACTTAATGATCGAAAAGGTTCGATACGAAAAAGAACTTAAAGCTGCTAGAAAAGTTCAAGAGCAAATGATTCCAGCCAAATCGATTGAATGGAATGGAATAAAAGCCAGTACGTATTTACATCCTCTATTCCAGATCGGAGGAGACTTCGTAGATATTTGGACGGAAAATAATGAACTGCATGCTGTGATTGCAGATTGTTCAGGGCATGGACCTTCAGCAGCATTAATTGGTGTTATGTTCAAGATGCAACTTTTGAATTGTCAAGTTGGCTCCACTCTTGCCGAGAAGGTAGATTGCTTGAGATCGAATTTGAGACGAATATTGCCTGAAGATTATTTTATCACTTTAGTATATTTGATTATTTCTCCAGATAGATCGATTCAGTATATTAAATGTGGTCATCCGGAACCCATTTATTATAAAGATTCCATAGTGAATTCGCTTCCCGGTCAGAGTCCTTTGATTATAGATCTGAATCTTATACCTCAAGATCATATCCAATCAATTACGCTTGAGAAGGGTACGACACTATTGCTCTATACAGATGGAATGATCGAAGCAACAAATTCTAAGCTTGAGATGTTTCAGACTCAAGGTCTTATGGATTTATTCAAAACAGTTATGGATAAGAAAGAACCAGATATTTTCAATGGTATGATCAATGGTGTTTTGGAATATTGTGGGGATGCGGAACCCGAAGATGATATGGCAATGTTATGTATACAGTTTTAAATATTAAACCTTCCTATGTTGGTAAAGTAAGAGATGTCTTCGATCTAGGCGATTCTTTGATACTTGTATCAACGGATCGAATTTCTGCATTTGATGTGGTATTCGATGAGACAATACCGAACAAGGGAAAAGTTCTAAACCACGTTTCCATTGCTTGGTTTGAATTTTTTTCGAGTATTGCAAATCATATTATAGAAACAGATTATAGAAAATTTCCTGAACCGTTTCGAAGCGATAGCTATTTAGAAGGAAGATCTATTCTTGTAAAAAAATGCAAACGGATTGATTATGAATGTGTCGTTCGTGGCTACCTGAGCGGTTCTGCGTTTAAAGAATACACGAAAACAGGACAGATTGCTTTCAAGGATTACCCAAAAGGAATGCTTGAATCCGAAAAGTTGGCAGGACCCATCTTTACTCCGGCACGAAAGAATGATATAGGTCACGATGAGAATATTTCTGAGCACTTGATGGCTGAAGAAGTAGGTCAAGAACTTTTTGACAAGCTCAAGTCCACATCGATCCATCTTTATACAGTTGCAAGGGAAAGATTGGAAAAAAGCGGATTGATTCTCTGTGATACTAAATTTGAATTCGGGTTGATCGGAGATGAAGTGATTTTGATTGATGAATTACTCACACCTGATTCTTCTCGCTACTGGGAAGCTTCTACTTATAAAACGGGAATCAGCCCACCGAGTTTAGATAAACAAATTCTCAGAAATTATCTAGAGACTCTAGATTGGGATAAAAATCCTCCGCCTCCACCTCTCTCAAAGGAAATACAACTTGAACTCAAAAGAAAATACGAAATCTTGGAAGAAATTATAATACAATGTACATCGCGCAAATAAATATCACCCTTAAAGAATCCGTGCTCGATCCCCAAGGTCAAACTGTTATGAAGGCCTTGAATGGAATGGGCGAGACCCAAGTAAAAGATGTTCGCGTCGGCAAATACGTTGAACTTCAATTGAACGAAACTTCTCAGTCAGACGCAGAAAAATCTGCGACAAGAATCTGCGAGAAGCTTTTAGTCAATAGTGTAATTGAGTCATACCGTTTATCGATAGTTCAAGCATGAAAGCATCAGTTGTCACGTTCCCTGGTTCCAATTGCGATAAAGACATTGGAAGTGTTTTAGAAGAATTTTATAATATTAAAGTGAATTATATCTGGCATAAGGATTCGATTCCTTCAGGACAGGATCTTGTAGTTTTGCCCGGTGGATTTTCTTATGGTGATTATCTACGATGTGGCGCGATGGCACGTTTTTCACCTGCGATGGAATCTGTTGTGGATTATGCCAGTAAAGGCGGTAAAGTATTAGGGATCTGTAATGGGTTTCAAGTTCTAACAGAAGCCGGATTGTTACCTGGAGCACTCACCAATAATTTGAGTCTCAAATACATATGCAAAGATGTTGAAATGGAAACTTCGATTGATTCTAAGAATTATTGGAAATCCATGACTGCAAAGAATCATTCTAATAGTTTTACTTGGCCTATCGCACATGGTGAAGGAAGATACTATGCTGATAAGCAAACTCTTGATAGTTTAGAGAATGATGGACTTGTACTTGCTTACTATAAAGAAAATCCAAATGGATCTGAGAGACATATAGCTGGAATCTCATCTCCCAACAAAAAAGTGGTGGGTATGATGCCTCATCCGGAACGTGCAATGAATCCGTATACTGGGCTTATGGACGGGAAGCTATTTTTTGACTATTTTCTAGGTATATAATTTTTCTTCTTTTCATTCTGAGTTCATACCTTTAGAATGGGAGGATAAAATTATGACTCGAGCTTCATCACAAGATACAATAGACTGTGTTGATTTCATTCTAAAAAAAAGTGAAGTCATCACCATAATTTTAGGTGGAGGCAAGGGTACGAGACTTATGCCTCTCACTGATAGAAGATCCAAACCTGCTGTTAGCTTTGGCGGAAAATATCGGTTGATCGATATCCCAATTTCAAATTCTCTGAATTCTGGCTTCAACCAAATTTTCGTTTTAACCCAATTCAATTCATACTCCCTCAATAGACATATTTCCAGAACTTACAATATCAATTCAATCAACAACAAAAGTTTTGTTGAGATCATTGCAGCTGAGCAGACAAATCTGAGTGTAAACTGGTTCGAAGGTACGGCAGATGCCGTAAGAAAAGTACTCCCACATATCCAAGAATACAAACCAAAATATGTAATGATTCTTTCAGGCGATCAATTGTACAATATGAATCTAACGGAGTTTGTTCAGAATCACATGATCAATCCTGATACGGAGATTAGTGTTGCTGCCAATTCTGTGCCTGAAGATCGAGTTCATGGACTAGGAATCATCAAGGCAAACAAAGCTGGCTATATTGAAGAATTTATCGAAAAGCCAAGTGATATCACTCAAGTAGAATCTTGCAGAATGCCAGATAGTAATTTTTTAGCAAATATGGGTATCTATGTTTTCAACACGAAAACATTGATTGATGTTCTTTCTGATAAAACCAAGACCGATTTCGGTAAAGAAATTCTTCCTCAATCTCTTGCCACAAGAAAGGTAAGATCTTATGAATACAAAGGTTACTGGGAAGATATTGGAACCATCAAGGCATTTTATGATGCAAATCTTATGCTAACAGATGACATTCCTCCTTTTACTCTCTATGAAGAAGATACACCTCTTTATACTAGGGCAAGATCTCTTCCTCCAACGAAGCTGAACAATGCTCGCGTTAACAAAGCTTTGATATGTGAAGGATCGATTATCAATGATGCAGAAATCTATAGATCGATTATTGGAATTCGTCAATTCATAGATGCAGGAACCAAAATATCCGACAGTGTCATTATGGGCTTGGACAATTACGGATTCCAAGAAGGAAGCAATATCAAGCGAGGTGTCGGTCCTAATTGTGAGATCCACAAAACCATCATTGATAAAGATTGCTCAATTGGAGCGGGTGTTAAACTACTTAATACGAACAATGTTCAGAATTATGAAGATGAGTATGTTGTAATTAGAGATGGGATCATTGTCGTCCCTAGACGAACGGTTGTCCCGGACGGTTATGAGATTTAAAATAACATAAATCTGCAGAAAATTGTTACGAATTTGTCTTATTTTTGACACAAAAAAAGCTATCCAAATACTATAGAGTTGATATGATGACCTATGAGCTCAGGATTCTGAGCCTTAAAGAGAGATTTCATGTCGACCGGTATACCAAATGGAATAGATCCAGTGTTTCTTAACGAATCGTTTTTCGTTCCGCACTTTCAACCTATATTGAATGTGACAACGAGAAATGTTTCTGGCTATGAAGTGCTTGGACGACTTTTCTCACCCACAGAAAACCAATTCCACTCACTGGGATCGTATTTCCATGGAGGCGGCGGTGACGATATTCTCAACGTGTATAATGTGGATAGAATCATTCGAGAAAAAGCCATTCGGTATCTTAAGGATTCTCACTCCAAAACGAAATTATTCTTCAATATCATGCCGAACTTTCTTTCACGAGTTCATAAATCGGATCTACGCGCTGATCGCTTCCATATCATTCAGTTGATCGAAAAATACGAAATCAACAAAGCGGATATCGTTTTAGAGATTACAGAAGATGAATTCGAAGGATCCATTGAAAACCTCATTCAGATGGTGAGCGTGTTTCGAGAGTATGGATTGACCATTGCTATCGATGATCTTGGGGTTGGTTTTTCGAACTTAGAAAGAATCGGATACCTTCATCCTGATATAATCAAAGTTGATATCAAGATTATGCGAGAAAGTCTCAGCATGAATTCTTTCAAACAGGTGCTTACTGCAGTCTCTGAGATGTCTCAGAAACTTGGATCCCATCTTCTATTCGAAGGTATAGAGAATGAAGAAGAATTGAATCTTGCTCTTTCTATGGGTGCCAATCTTTTGCAGGGCTACTATTTTGCGAAGCCCGCATCCAATTTTTTGAATAAAAATTATTTTGCCAAGTCTCTCAAAGCCACTTTGGAAAAATTTGCAGGATTGCGATTTATTGATCTGGTGGATGAACTCAATAAAGAAAGCGATTTGGTACATTCTTTGGAAGGCGTATTCCAAGTAATCCAAGCTACTGATGAGGTTGGTCTCTTAGAATCCTTTCAATCTATCTTGGAACTTCTTCCCAAAAATATCACAAAAATATTCCTCTGCGACATCCACGGCTATCAGACAACTCCTACTTATTTGCGCAATGAAAATGGGCAATTTATGGAAAGGCTTTCTGGGCTCGGAAACAACTACGCTTGGAAACCCTACTTTATAAAACACAAAGCTTTCTCGCTCAAGGAAAATAAGAAATGGAGTATTACAACTCCTCTCTACGATATCAAGAAACAATCAGAATATGTGGTTTTCACCTATTCCATTTCTGAGGAACTGGTTCTAGTGGCACAAGTTGACTGGAAAAGTTAGAAATTTCCTTATCACTTAGAACCACTCATTTTCTAACGTCTAAGACTTAGAAGATACCCATTTGCGAGGTGATATGGTTCCCGTTCTTGAAATACGCGATTTGCATGCAAGCATTGCAGATAAAGAAATTCTAAAAGGTGTAAGTCTCAAAATTGCCCCAGGCGAAGTGCATGCAGTCATGGGTCCAAATGGATCTGGTAAATCTACTCTTAGCAATGTGATACTTGGACATCCCAATTACGAAATCCAGTCAGGTGATATTCTATTGGATGGACAGTCCATTCTAAACCTTCCAACCGATGAGAGAGCAAGAAGAGGGGTCTTCCTTTGCTTCCAATATCCAACATCACTTCCTGGAATTACTGTTCCCAATTTCTTTCGCACAATTCTCAAATCTGTTCGAGGCAAAGAAGTTCCGATGAAAGAATTCAAAGCGGAACTCAAAGAAGGCATGAAGCTTCTGGAAATGCCTGAAACTTTTCTCAAAAGATATGTAAATGATGGTTTTTCTGGTGGCGAAAAGAAGCGAAATGAGATTTTACAAATGGCACTTCTCAAACCAAAACTTTCTATTCTTGACGAGACAGATTCCGGATTGGATATAGATGCGCTTCGAATTGTATCCGAAGGAATCAATCGATGTAAGTCAAATGATAGATCTATTCTTCTCATAACACATTACCAACGCATGCTCAATTATGTGGTGCCAGATTTCGTTCATGTATTTGCCGACGGAAGAATTATCAAAACTGGTAACAAAGAATTGGCACTTGAACTCGAATCGAAAGGTTATGATTGGTTGCTTGAACAAGCAGGTATCAAGATTTGAAAGTTTTGGATAGAACAAGCAAAATGTCAATCCAAGCCAAAGAACTTTTACAGAAGGCAAGTCTTCCAGATACTTCGTCGAATGAATCCTTTCGTAAATTTAATTTCAAGAATTTCCCGACAAATTTTGATAGAAAATTCAAGCCAGTTTATGATTTCGATTCCTTGAATGCAAATCTTCCAAAAGAAATTCGCATTTCAAGTTTTTATTCCTTGGATGGTAAAAATCTAGATTACGTCAATTCGCTGTTAAATGAGTATGCAACTTTAGAAAATTATTTCTCGCTTACAACGATTGCCGAGAGTGAATCTGGAGTCTTCATTGATGTTGCATCAAATTTCCAATCAAATGAGCGATTGGTTTTAGAGCATCCAATTCTCTTGGAGATCGCATCTTATTTTCCGCTACTTATCATTCGAATCGGTGAGAATGCAAAAATTGAAATCACAGAAAAAATTATTTCTCAAGATTCTGAGGAAGAAGGATTTCAATTTATCAGCTCTCTTACTGTTGTAGATATTGGTAAAGGATCTAACGTAGAATTTCTTACAGATGAATCTCATTCTAGTTCTGCTTTCCACTTTCGAAATTTAGTTACTAGAAGTTGGGAAGATAGCTCTTTAAAAAATATCCACTTCTATCTCGGTGGATATAGAGGCAAAACCATTCAACGAAATGAACTCTTAGGCAAGGGTGCAAATCTATTGGGTTACGGGATTACCGCTTCAAGCAAAAGAGAATTTATTGATACGGAAACGGAAGTCTTGCATCGAGCAGATTATACTGAAAGTGCAATTTTACATAAGGTCGTTGTTACTGATCGTTCGCATCATATATTCACAGGGAATTTACATATTCCTTCCAATTTAAAAAAAATAAAATCAAGTCAAGTAAATCACAATCTTTCACTTCATTCCACTGCAAGAGCTGAGTCCGTCCCCAAGTTGGAGATTTTTTCTGAAGATGTCCAATCATCACATGGCTCAACCGTTGGAGAAATCGATGAAGAACAGATTTTTTATCTGAAATCCAGAGGTCTAAATGAAGAGGATGCGAGACATATTCTCATTGAAGGGTTCTTGAGTGAGATATTGGATATGATTGGTGATGAAAACGAGATTGAAAGAATTCGAATCCTTTTAAAGAATAAGATATGGCCTTCCAAAGAATAGCATCTAAGCAAGATATTGAAGAGGATAAAGTCTATTCCTTCACAACTAAGTTTTGTGATCTTGCAATTGTCAAAAGAGGAAATAATTTTTTTGCCTTCGAAGACGTTTGTACGCACGACGGCGGTACAATTTCCGAAGGAGAATTGCGAGGAGATGTGATCATCTGTCCTAGGCATTTTGCAGAATTTGATATCAGGAATGGCAAAGTGTTGTGTATGCCAGCAACAGAAGATTTACCAGTCTATCCCATACGAATCAATGGTGATGAGATTGAAGTGGATTTGGAGTAATTTATGTTAGATGCCAAAAGAATAAAAACGGATTTTCCCATTTTGCAGACAACTATGAACGGTAAACCGTTGGTTTATCTGGATAATGCCGCAAGTTCGCAGAAACCATTTCAAGTAATCGATAGCGTTGAAAGATACTATAGAGAAGAAAATGCTAATATTCATCGTGGTGTATACTTATTATCTCAGAAAGCAACAGAGAAATTTGAAAAAACTCGAATCAAAATTTCTAATTTTATAAAAGCACAATGTGCTAAAGCAATTATCTATACAAGCGGTACTACGGAGAGCATCAACTTAGTTGCACAGGCTTGGGGCAGGGCAAATGTTCATGAAGGAGACAATGTCGTACTTTCTCATTTTGAACACCACTCAAATATTGTTCCTTGGCAAATGCTTACAGCTGAGAAAAAAGCAACTTTGAGTTACATAGGTTTTGATTCTGACTACATGTATGATCTAAGCAATTTAGATTCAATTATCACTCCAAAAACCAAAATCGTTTCCATCTCTCAAATGTCCAATGTTACAGGAAGTATTCTTAACATTAAGCCTATTATCGAGAAAGCAAGAAGTGTTGGTGCACTTGTTTTTCTAGATGGAGCTCAAGGGGCTTGTCATATTCCAACCAATGTAAAAGAGTTGGATGTAGATTTCTATGCCTTTAGCGCACATAAGATGCTTGGTCCAACAGGGATCGGAGTTCTATATGGCAAAGAAGATATTCTTGAGGCTATGCCACCTTGGAAGGGTGGTGGTGATATGATAGAAAATGTTGAATTGCAGTATTCTACCTATGCGCATCTTCCAGCGAAACTAGAAGCGGGAACTCCGAATATTGCAGGTGTTATGGGACTTGCTTCGGCAATTGATTATCTCAATGATATTGGACTCGAAAATATTCACGAACATGAAATGAGTCTTATGGACTATGCCTTGGAGAAAATTCAAGAAATTCCTAATATAACTTTGTATATGCCAAAAGATCGCAAAAATCGAGGTGGTGTACTTTCCTTTAATATGGAAGGGATTCATCCGACAGATATAGGAACCATTCTTGATGAAGAAGGAATTGCAGTTCGAACTGGACATCATTGCTGTCAACCTTTTATGAAATTGAATGAAATTCCTGGAACATGTCGAGCAAGTTTCTATCTATACAATACACGAGAAGATGTGGATGCTTTCATTCAGGCTTTAAAGAAAGTTCACAAATTGTTTAGTAAATTTGTCAAAGCGTAGATTTGAATAAGCTAAAATTAATATTAAGTTTGCATCTGAATTTTATGAACGAATCATTGGAGTTTTTTTATGATCCATCTTGAAACAGAAAAAGATAAAGAAGTATTCGAGCAGATTCAATATGTTCAAGATCCTGAAATTGGAATTGCGATCACAGAATTGGGTCTAGTTTACGAAGTAAAAACGGAAAATGATAAAGCATTAGTTAAGATGACCTACACGAGTATGGCTTGTCCTGCTGGCGCTCAGATGAAGAGAGAAGTTGAAGAGGCGGCTCTTCGGGTGGAAGGTATTGATTCAGTTGAAGTTGAGATCGTATGGACTCCGAAATGGGATCCACGCGAAATGGCATCGGAAGATGCAAAGGATATGCTAGGAATTTTTTAGTTGGAATATAGATTGTATTTGTTTCCAACTAAAATGTCTACCTATAGAAAGCTATCTGTAAGTTCAGGAAAGTTATTCAATTGCATAATGATTGTTATGCTAATTTTAGCATGCAAATCATCTAATACTGCTTTTGCCCAGACAGGAAATGAATTCGCCATTGCAACCGATCACCCACTTGCATCACAGGCGGGTAAACAAATCTACAATGCAGGTGGAAATGTTATAGATGCATTTGTAGCTGCGTCTTTTGCTATTTCTGTCCTAAGACCGCAATCAACCAGTCTTGCTGGTGGAGGATTTGCCTTAATCCATTGGGAGAAATCCCAAGTTACTAAGGCTTTCGATTTTCGTGAAAGAGCTCCAATGCGAGCATCTAGAAAAATGTATTTGAATGCAGATAATTCGGTTAAGCCGCAAGCTTCCTTGTTTGGATTTGGAAGTGTCGCAGTACCTGGAAATGTTCGAGGGCTACTTGATATTCATGAAAAGTACGGACGACTTACTAGAGAGCAGGTTCTTACACCGTCGCTTAGGCTGGCAGAAGAAGGATTTACTGTCTATCCTGATCTAGCAGAAGCAATTGAGAAATCGCAAGAGCAGATGAGCGATGACATGAAATCTATTTTTTCAAATCAGGGGAGATTGCTGAAAGCAGGAGAAGTTTTGGTTCAAAAAGATCTTGCGAATACAATTCGATTGATAATACAAAATGGATCACAAGAATTCTATGAACTAGAAACTTCGAAAAAAATAATAGCTGCTATGCGCTCAGGTGGTGGCTACATAACTGAAGAAGACCTCATCCGTTACAAAACGATAGAACGAGAACCAATTGAGGTAAACTATCGCGATAAAAAAATCATTAGTTTTCCACCTCCTTCTTCCGGAGTGTTCTTGCTAGAAATACTTTCTATATTGAATTCTCAAGATCTTGATCAGTATAAAAAAGAAAATCCTATTGAATTCTATAGATTCTTTATTGAAGCAATGCGACAAGGATACAAGGATCGATCTGAGTATGGTGGAGATCCAAAATTTACCAATGTTCCCGTGGATGCAATATTATCATCTGCTTATACTGCAGATCAATTTCTCCAAATTAAAAGAATCGTTCTCGAAAAACCCAAATCCAATAAAAAGAATACAGATCAAATGCCGGAAACATTAGAATCTTATAATACTACTCATATTTCCGTAATTGATAAAGAAGGCAATGCTGTTAGTTCTACTCAATCTTTAAACTATATTTTTGGATCCAGGGTCGTTGCAAAAGGAACGGGACTTGTCCTAAATGATACAATGGATGATTTTTCTGTAGCAACAGGAACTCCCAATGCTTATGGTCTTGTTGGCGGACTTGCGAATTCAATTGAGCCTGGAAAGATACCACTATCTAGTATGTCTCCGACAATTGTTTTGGATGATAATAAGACTTGGCTTGTATTGGGTGCGCCTGGTGGATCATTTATTCCGACAGCGATTTTGAATACATTAGTCAATCGCATTGATTTCGACATGTCTTATTCTGATTCAGTATCAAGCTTGCGTGTTCATCATCAATATAAACCGGATCTCGTCTTTGCCGAAGAGGGGCTCAATAAAGATCTTGAACCTCTAGAGAAATATGGATATAAAATGAAGTTTACACCTAATAGAGCTAAGGTTTTTCTTGTAGAGAAAGATCGAAATGGTAGATTGCATGCGGTGTCAGATCCTCGAGGACAAGGAATTCCAGCAGTAGAATAAGGATGAATATGCTTGATCATTTTCTAAAAAATAAAAAAAATTCAAAGTTGCTTTCGAAAACTATCCTTGGACTAGAACGAGAAACCGTTCGCACAAGTAGCAAAGCTGAGATTAGCCAGAAAACTCATCCAATCGGTCTTGGATCTGCATATACTCATCCATTAATAAAAACAGATTTTTCAGAATCTCAAGTTGAATATTCTACTAAGCCGTCAGCGAAGACCAAGTCTGTCCTCAAGAACCTATCTGATCTGCATGTATTCACTTGGGAGAATCTAGATTCTGAAGGTTTGTGGCCATTTAGCATGCCACCCAAATTGCCTGAGTCGGAAGCCAAAATTCCACTCGCGATTTATGGAGATACGGAGGATGCAAAAAAGAAAACAATCTATCGTAACGGACTTGGCTTTCGTTACGGACGAAAAATGCAGACGATATCTGGAGTGCATGTCAATGTAAGCTTCTCGAAATCTCTTATGGAATGGGCGTCCATGCAGAGGTTTGGTAAAAAGTTAGACATTCATACTCAATCTCAGCTCTATTTAGATACAATTCGTAACTTCAATCGATATTCTTTTTTGATTTTATATTTTTTTGGAGCATCTCCGGCTATGGATAGTAGTTTTACGAAGAAGCTTCCTGGTTTAGAGAAATGGGATGATAATACCTTCTATGGACCACATGCAACAACTCTTCGTTTGAGCGAGTTAGGTTATACAAGCCAAGTGCAGAACAGTTTGTACATATCATTCAATAGTTTAAAAGAATATATCAATGGGCTTTGTAAAGCGATCAGTACAACTTTTGCTCCATATTCTCAATACAATCCGAAGAAATCCTCTTCTAAGCTAAAACAACTCAACGATTTCTATTTACAGATCGAAAATGAATATTACACACTTGTCCGTCCTAAGCAAATTCCGAGATCGGGTGAGCGACCGATCGATTCATTAAACGAGAGAGGAATTCGTTATATAGAAGTACGATGTATTGATGCTGATCCTTTCAGTCCTATTGGAGTCTCTGAAGAGGCGATACTTTTTACCCAATTGTACTTACTCTATTGTCTACTCAATGATTCTCCGAAGATGGATGAAGCGGAAAAAAAACAATGGGATAACAATCAATATGAAGTTGTCTGGAATGGACGAGACCTAAATACCAAATACAAAGTGTTTGAAGAAAACAAAACGATTGTAGAATGGGGCAATCAAATCTTGGATAAGTTACAAGGCATAGCTGAGTTCTGGGATCAGGAAACCAAGTCAGTAAAATTCACTGAAGTGATAAAAAATCAAAGATTCAAACTTTCTCATCCGGAAGAAACTCCGAGTGGTGCCATTCTTAAGATTTTTGAACGAGACAAAATTGGTTTCTTAGAACTTGGAATGCGATTATCCAAAAAATATATGAACTACTTTTCCCAAAGAGGAATCGATAGCTGCCTTCGCTCTGATTTGTTAGAAATGAGTAAGGTATCTTTTGCTGAACTAAAAAAATTAGAAGAAGCAGATAAGATTCGAGAAAAGAATTTGGATAAAAAACATTCGAAGAATCTAGAGATCGATAAAGCTTCAGAAATCATCAAAACAAAAAACTCAGATAAATCCAATCGCCCGACACTTGTGGAATTAGCTAAAGTTTGTTGCGGCAGGTCGTAAAATATGGATGAGTATATTCTGCCAGGCAATGAGGATATGGAAATATCTACGCAAATTATTTTAAGAGAAGCAGCAGCACGTGGAATTCAATTTGAAATCTTAGATAGGCCGGAAAACTTCATTGAATTGATCAAAAATGGAAAGTCTGAATTTATCAAAGAAGCATCGAAAACCAGATTAGATAGTTACATGACCTATCTAGTGATGGAGAATAAGATTGTCTCCAAAAAAGTTTTGTCAACGGCTGGTCTTCGAGTTCCTATTGGAGATTCCTATTCCAGTGTGAATTCGGCTAAGTCCGATTACACAAAATTTAAAAATATAAAAAAAGTTATTAAACCTGTAACAACGAATTTTGGTATTGGGATTTTTATTTCCGAACCAAATGAATCCGAGGAAGAATATCTAGATAAAGTAAAAGCCGCTCTAGAATTTTCCCCATCTGTGATTGTTGAAGAGTTTCTCAATGGACCCGAGTACCGTTTTCTTGTGTTAGGTTATAAAGTAGCAGCTGTCTGCAATAGGATTCCTGCGAATGTAGTGGGGGACAACTTGCATACAGTAAGCGAACTTGTCGATATAAAGAATCAAGATCCACGAAGAGGTGTTGGACACAAGACTCCGCTTGAAAAAATCCAAAAATCCAATATTGAGACAGAAATTTTAAAAGTCAATGGTCTCAATTGGGATTATATTCCTAAACAAGGAGAGATCGTTTATTTGCGTAAGAACTCCAATATATCAACTGGTGGAGATTCCATAGATGTAACGGACCTGGTTCATCCCGACTATTTTAAAATTGCAGAAAATGCGGCGAGGGCAGTTGAATCTCAGATTTGTGGTGTGGATATCATTTCAGAATCAATTGAATCCCTCCCGTCATCAGAAAATTATGGAATCTTGGAAATCAATTTCAATCCAGTATTGTACATTCATGATTTTCCTTATGAAGGAAAGAATCGCAAAGTGGGTGCTAAAGTTTTGGATCTACTGGGTTTTTGAAGTTGTTAATATTTTATTTCGATAATGGAAGCCAATTAGAAAAAAGTTGACCTTCCTGGCCGTAAATAGGAATATATGGAAAGTCTATTTTACTTAAAGGAATCGAGCTGAATGAAAAGATTTATTCTTATCGTCAATATTTTATTCATAGTGTTTTTAACCTTGAATTGTTCTGCAAGAAATTACTATTATAGTGATAAAATTACCAATATTCCCATCAGAAGCAAACCTCCAGAAAAATTAAGTCATGATGATCCAAATTTTCCAAAGGAAGAATATGCTTTGTTAACTTCAACCAACAACGTATTTATTCGAGAACTTGATGATGAATTAGTCGGAGGTTTGGGAAATTTATTTGAATATATAGTAATTCTTCCTGGGAAGCATACTGTTTCTGTAAGTTTAAACTCAATGAATGCAAAATCGTATAACGATCTGGAAGTTGAGTTTACTGTTAAAAAAAATCAGACTGTAGTTATTTGTGCATCAATTTTTGACAAAAAATGGAAACCGAGAGCCCATATCTTGGATGGCTTTTTGCCAAAGCTATTAGAGACAAAAGATTATCCTTATCCTTGTAGATAATATAAAAATAAACTAATTTAAGCTTGAAATTTATTTTTTAGATAATGGATAATGTCGTTACTTTCATACATTTTGGTTTCGCCGTCTACCATAAATGGAACCTGATTGATTCCACCCAATTGCACGACTTCTTCTCTACCTTTCGTTCCTCTGTATGCTTCGATTAGTTCATAATCTTTACCTGATTCTAGTCCAAGAGAATCCAGGGTTCTTATAACCCTGGCACAATACGGACAAGTTGGAAATTGATAAATTTTTATCATAATTTAGCTGTATCTTAAGATTTGATTTTGGATTCAAGATCTCCGGACTGGCTCATTTGAACAACGATATCATGTCCACCAACTAACTCTCCATTGATGTAAAGCTGTGGAATAGTAGGCCAGTTGCCATACTCTTTGATTCCTTCTCTGATCGCTGGATCTGAAAGTACATTGAAACTTCCGTAGTCAGTAGAAATCGAATTCAAGGTCGACACTACGCCCGCAGAAAATCCGCACATGGGTTGAGCCGGTGTTCCTTTCATGAAAAGAAAAACCTTTTTGCTTGCGATCATATCTTCTATTCTTTGTTTTGTTGCTGCGTCCAAAATTATTTACTCCTTGTTTCTAAACCTAATGCATGAACTTCTTGCTTGAGTTCTTCTCGCAATGTATCGTAGACCATCCGATGCTGTTCTAATATTCCTTTTCCTTCAAAACCTGGATAGACTACGATTGCTTTGATATGGACACCGTCGTTGTACGGGTCTCGGATTTCGACCTGGCTTCCTGGTAGTCCAGATTCAATTTTTTTTCTGATTTCCTCTACAGTCATACTAACTATTAGACAAAACTAGCTTATTAGCTAAATAAGAATTTTGTTTAATTATATATTCTATGTATTCTTTTGGAACTTCTGGCAATAGAGATTTCAGTACAGAATTTTTACGAAGTAGAGATTCCGTCCATTTTAAAAGCTTTGGAGTGAGAATGAACTTCTCGTCGGAATGCAATTCTATAAATCGAAATCTTTGAAGTAGTGGAGCAACAGAGCTGTCTGCGAGCGAGAACTGATTGCCATTGAAAAATAAATCATTGTCAGCAATATCTGGCAAAATTTCTTCGAGACGATTGAGTTTGGATAGAATTGATTCTTTGGTTTTATTATATACGGATTCTTCTTTGGTTACTGCCAGCATATATTGATCAACGAGGATTCCACTTGAGAATTCGATCCATGCTCGATTCTTAGCCTTAAGAAGAGGATCTTGAGGATGAAGTGCAGGCTTATAGATCTCATCTAAATACTCATTGATTACTGCAGATTCAAATAAAACTTCTCCATTCGTTTGTAGCACGGGAACTTTACCGAGGGGTGAAATTTTGAGAAACCAATCTGGCTTATTGCTTAAGTCAATATATTCAATATCAAAATCTACATTCTTCTCTTTGAGCGTGATCACACTTCGTTGGACATAAGGGCATAGTTTGAAGCTTATTAATTTTGGTTTACTCATAGTAATTCCAACATATAAAAAAATAGATTGATGTCAAACTAATTAAAATCTACTTCAAAATTTGGATTTCTAGAGCATGCAATCCAGAACTGAATTCATTTGAGAGTAGAGCATTGATCCTTCTGTGGGATTCAAGAAGTGTCAAGTCTTCGAAAGCTTGAGATTTTACTGCAATTCGAATATGTGTCTCGTCAGAAGAATCTTGGCCTGCATGACCTCGGTGCTCGTCAGTGAAATCAGTCACTTTGAGTTCTAAAGGATTCAATTCTTGTGTTAATTTCTGCTCTATGCGAGAGACTCTAGTATCCATCAATTTCTAATCCCATAACCACGAATCATTAGTATTACATTTAAAATAAAAAATACAACGCAAAATACTAAAATGATTCCGAAGGCAATCCAGATATTGATATCTGTTATTCCAAGAAATCCATATCGAAATGCATTTACCATATAAAGGATCGGGTTTGCCGCAGACATTGTTTTCCAAAATGGCGGTAACATATCAATCGAATAGAAGACTCCGCCCATATAGGTGAGAGGAGTTAGAATAAAAGTTGGAACCATTGATATATCGTCAAAACTTTTGGCAAATAGAGCATTGGTAAAACCACAAAGTGAAAATAAGAAACTTGTAAGTAATACTACGAGAATGATTATCATTATATTGTAAATTGGCAATGTAGTAAATAGCAAGGACACAATTGTTACTAAGGTTCCAATGATTAAACCACGAAGAACACCACCTAATGTGAATCCAAAAACTATGATTGCTGGATGAACTGGGGAGATGATCAATTCTTCAATGTATTTTTGAAATTTTGCCGAATAAAAGGACGAAACCACATTGTTGTATGAATTGGTGATTACGCTCATCATCACAAGACCTGGCACTATGAATTGTATATAATCGAATCCACCCATCTCACCTACTCGAGATCCAACCAATCTCCCGAAGATGATAAAATACAATGACATTGTGATAACAGGTGGGATTAATGTCTGAATCCAAATTCGTGTCATACGAACATATTCTTTGTTGATGATAGTTTGGAGTGCAATCCAATTGGTTTGAAAATTCATTACAGTGATTTCTCCACAAGATTTAAAAATAATTCTTCTAGGCGATTGGATTTGTTTCTCATGCTCAAAACTTCAATATTTGATTGGTCCAGAACTCTAAACAAGGAATTGAGACTTGTATTTCTTGAAAATGATACATCCAAAGTCTGGTCATCAATCATATGAATTTTCATTCCGGGACATTCTATCTCAGAACTCACGGGAGCTCTAAGATCCAAAATGATATTTTCTGAATCCAATGACTCAAGAAGTTTTTTCATAGAGGAATTTTGAACAATTTTTCCTCTATCAATGATCGCTATATTTTTGCAAAGATTCTCTGCTTCTTCCAGATAGTGGGTTGTTAATATGATTGTTGTTCCTTTTCGGTTTAGATCAATTAGGAAGTCCCACATAGACCGCCTGAGTTCTATATCCACACCCGCTGTTGGTTCATCTAAGATCAGAAGTTTTGGCTCATGGACTAGGGCTCTTGCTATCATTAGCCTTCTCTTCATTCCACCCGAAAGCTTGCCTGCTTGCAGATGTTTCTTGTCACTAAGCCCAAGTACATTCAAATAGTGATCTGCTTTCTCACTTGCAATCTTTCTTGGAATTCCATAATAACCTGCTTGATTCAAGATAATTTGTTTGATATTTTCGAATATTCCAAAGTTGAATTCTTGCGGAACGATTCCAATCAAAGATTTTGCTTTTTCTGATTCAGAATTGATATCAACTCCGAACACTTTGACCGTGCCGGACGTTTTGTTTACAAGAGAGGAAATGATTCCAATTGTTGTTGATTTACCTGCACCATTGGGACCAAGTAGTGCAAAGAAATCTCCTTGAGAGACATTCAGATCAATTCCTTTTAGTGCCTGCATCCCGTTGGAATATGTTTTGGTGAGAGAATTTATTTCTAAAGCAAGTGTTGTGTTGTCGTTCATGTTATGTAATTTATTCTATTCTGATTTGATTTGATTTGATTATAAGTTAGAGTATTCTATTCTATTAAGGTTTATTAATTCTTATCAATATTATTGGTATTTAATGTCGGATAGTTCCGTTTTTTCAAACGTGATTTGGTAAAAGGTACAAGCGAACTGGATTTTTTGGCTTTTCTACGAAAATCTTTTTGCAATTCTTCAGGCAATTGAAGAATATCTCTGCAATCTGTACTGCAGCATCCATTGAGTTCTGAATTGCAAGAATCGCAAATTAGCATTAGAACATGGCATCCAAGATTTTTGCAATTTGTATGAGTGTCACAAGACGCGTTGCAAATATGGCAATGTCCTAGAACTTCATCTGTTATTTTCTCACCCAATCTCTCATCGAAAACAAAATTCTTACCATGGAACTTAGAAGTTAAATTCTTCTGCTTGATTTCTTGTGCATAAGATATAATTCCACCGCGCAATTGAAAGACATTATTGTATCCATGATGCTTGATAAAAGCAGATGCTTTCTCACAGCGAATTCCACCTGTGCAATACAGAAGAATTTGTTTATCTTTGTGATTTTCAAGAATTTCTAAAACTTCTGGTAATTCATCTCGAAATGTTTCTGCATCAGGCAAAATTGCCTTCTCAAAATGTCCCACTTCCGATTCATAACGATTGCGCATATCAATACATATCGTATTCGAATCTTCTAATTTACGATTGAACTCTTCTGCATTCAGATGGGTTCCAACATTTGTAACATCGAAACTATCATCTTCAAGTCCATCGGCAACAATTTTGTTTCGCACCTTGACAATCAATTTCAAGAAAGCCTCTTTTTTACTTTCTACTGCAATGTTTAGATACATATTCTCGAAATAAGAAATTGATTCCAAAATAGCTTTGAAGTTCTCCATTTGAAAATCAGGAATACTGATCTGAGCATTGATTCCTTCACGAGCAAGATAGATTCGACCAAGAACATTGATTTTGGATAATTCCGCAAACATCGAATCTCGGAGTGTTTGCGGATCCAAAATATTTGCATAACGATAGAACGACAAATTGATTCGTTCAAAATTTTCTTTCTCTATTCTATCTCGAAGAGTTTTTGTATCGTATATATTAACTTTTCTTGCCATTTTATAAATCCTCAAGCATTAGAAATTTGAACTATTCTAAGCAAGTAAATCCCGCGCTTTACGAAATGCATTTCTTGCAATTTCTGGAAGGGCAGGATGAATATAGATCATATTCAGATAATCTTCTATAGTCGAGCCCATTGTCATTCCAAAAATCATAAGATGTATTAGATTGGACGCTTCATCTCCAATGATATGGGTTCCGAGTAACTTTCTGGTTTTACGATCTACCAATATTTTTACAAAACCAACTTCTGGAAGTCTTGCCATACCAGTAGCAGATCCAGAATAATTGTGAATTACCGAGAGATAATCGAATCCACCGTTTCGACATTCTTCTTCTGTTAAGCCCACATTTGCAATTTCTGGATAAGTAAATATAGCACTGGGCATAGGAGGATAGTGAATCGGTTGCTGTTTTTCTTTTTTATACAAATTGTCAAAAAGATATTCACCTTCAAAATTCACCGAATGTCGGAAGAAATATCTCCCGATTACATCTCCCAATGCAAAGATATTTTTCTGAGTGGTTTCAAGATAAGAATTGGTTTCAATATAACCAGAACGATCTAATGTGATTTTTGTATTCTCAAGTCCGAGATCATCTGTATTGGGTCTAATCCCAGTTGCAATCAATAGTGCATCAGCTTCAAGGATTGTATCATTATCATCTGTTAGTTGAATCTTGAAGATTCCATCTTTATATTCAACTTCTTGAATATTAGTGTTCTCATAAAAATTTACTGTATTCGATGCATGTTTACAAAAAGCTTCTCGAATATCATGATCTACTTCGCCAAGAACTCTAGATCTCGCTATAAAATCTACTTTGCTTCCAAATGCTGCATATGCCATACCCAATTCCAAGGCAATAAAACCAGCACCAAGTACAACAAGCCTTTTGGGAATTGTCTCAGATCGCAATGCTTCACGACTAGTCCAATAGGGAGTTTTATCTAGACCTTTGATATGGGGAATCATCGGTCTGCAACCAACCGCAAGAAAAATACGATCACCCGTAATAATCTCACCTCCTACTGAAATTTCTTTTTCTCCTATAAATTTAGCTCTATGCGGATAGAAATCTATATTGGGATGCTTATCATAAACAGGAGGAATACTTGCTGATTCAGAATCTACTGTATTGGAAATTCTTTGAATCATTGATTGAAAATCAATATTCCATTTATCTGATTTTTGTATATTCAATCTTGATAAATCTTTGGTTAGATGGATGATATCGGCTGGATAAATTAACATTTTGGACGGAATGCAACCTCGGTTTAAACAAGTGCCACCTGGTGATTCCATCTCAGCAATAGCAACTTTTCGTCCTAGATCGGCAACGGGTCGAACCAATTTTGTTCCGCCACCCGAACCAATCACAATTGTATCATAATGTTTCATTGAATAAAAGGATTTCTGTTGCCTTGTATTTTTTCAATGAACAAATTGCGAGATCTTTCCCAATCATCTGGTGGATCCATCAAATTCCATTCAATTAATAATTTCTTGTAGTTTGATTGAATTTTTACTCCGTACTGCTTTTCCATATAAAAGTAAGTTCTTGCTATATCTCCTCGAATCTCTTCTCTCGGTTCGGCAATTTTTTTACGGAAATCTACTTCAAAATCACAAGATCCGTACTTACGAATTTCACCAGGTATGATTCCAAAATCAAAATTACCTCGATCATTATTGATTTCTCCGGGAACCGGACGAAGATTGTGCATATCTCCTTCCATTTGATTGAAGGCAGGATCGGTTTTAACACAGCATTTTCTTCCACGAAGGTTTCTTCCATTCACTTGACAATTGGTTTTGGTCCAACAAGCGAGTTGTGAGCCAAAATGTCCAGCAGCAACAATATGTTCCCATTCAATTCTACGCGAACGATTGGGATCTTTTCTTGTTGCTATTCTGCAATCATCAGTCACAGACAAAATGCTATAACCATCTTTAAATATTCGCTGCATTCCGCATCCGCAGTAAAAATCTATGGGATGATTTTTATAAATTTTTCTCAGTTCAATTTTTGCCGCACGAAAATTGAATTTGTTTTTCGAAGGAATTTGCTCAGCAAAAATAGACTCTGCTGGAATTGTAATGTTCCTATCTGATTCAATCGGTTTCGAATCACTATGATCTGTATCAAGAAAAGAGGCAGAGGAAACTTGGTTAGAATTTTTCTTAGGTGAAACATTTCTTGTCGGAAGACAAGATACTAAATACAAAATCGATACCAATGTCAGAAATCCCAAAAGAGTCGATATCCAATCCTCCGATTTCGTTCTCGATTGAGAATCGGCTGTATTCAACTCGACTAAATAATTATTTATCATTCGATTTGGTATTAAATTATTGGAAACGATTGAATTGTACCTCCAGTAGAAAAAAGAAAATCCAAAATATTATTTGTAAATTTAAAAAATCTTTCTATATACGAATTATTAAATGTCATTGAGGGCTAAACTGCTAAGATTTAGTTCTTATCTCAATTCTTTAGACGAATACTGGAGTAACCATAAGTCCAAGAATGCATAGGAAACCAAAAAACCACGTTATTGATCGGATTCTAGGTAAGTCCATAATATAGAATATAGAATAGAACAATCTGGATATAAGAAAGGCAATTGCAAGTAGATTGAAAACATCGATTGGAGTCTTGCCCAACATAGAAATGATCACGGAAATTCCGAACGCTGGAAATATTTCCATGGAATTCAGATGGTTATTTAGAGCTCTTTTGCCCCAGCCAGTCAATCTAGATTGTTGAGATCTGGGATCGGAATTATCATAGAATTTGTCCAAATTTCTCATTGCGATTGCAACAGGAATTTTGGTAGCATAAGTAAAACAAAAAGCGATAGCAATAAAAATAAATGCTGTAGTCATAGTAGAATCATTTATAAAAGTTCTCTATCAGTCAAGTGTTAGATTACCAATTGTCTCTAAGTTTTCGCAATTGTAAGAAAATTTCTTTTTCGGACAATATCAGTTCTGAATCATTCAAAGAAGATCTCATCCTTTTATTGCTCAGCTGAAAGAAAAGATTCAATTGCTTTTCTAGACCTAGATTCGATAAAAGAAATCTATTTTGTTTCTTGAGATTGACTACTTCATCCAAAATATCTAAAGCCAATTGGTTTGCAGGATCTATGGACAAGGTAAATCGTAAATTGTTTTCGAAATAGTCATGTCCAGGATACAATATGACATCATCTGGTAGTGGATTGTAATAATTTCGAACTGTATTGTACAAAGTCTCTGGATCGCCTCCTCTTGAACAATTTCCGACACTTGCATTAAATAGGCTATCTCCCGTTAGAGTGAATAGGATTTTATCATTCACGATTCCGAGAATTGTTATATGACTAAATGTATGACCCGGTGTATCCAAAATCTTAAGGTAACCATGACCAAAGAAAATCACTTCATTCGCATTTAAGCTACGAATTGAGTTTGGAATTTTAGATCTTGCAAATGGATGAGTCCATATTCCTTCCTTAGTATATTCAAATAATCCTTTATTGCCACAGATGTGGTCATTGTGTTCATGTGTATTGATAATTGCATGAAGACTAAGATTATTCGATTCGAGGTAACCCAGAATCTGTTCTGGGAAATGGGGATCGATGCAAATCGCGAGCTTGCTTTTTGCATCAATGATTAAATATGTAAAGTTACGAAGGGAAGAATTGGTATATAACTGGACAACATCCATTCATTCTTAGGTTAGGAATTTTGGTTTGTATCCTGATTCCATCAATTTTTTGGTTAGGATTAGAGATTCCTTTTCCAATTTGGAAATTTTCTTTTTCATGAGATTGATTTCAGATTGCAAAGATTGGTTTTGTTTAACCAAATCTTTCACGTCTATTGTAGAACTACTTTTAATTGTTTTGGTTTTTTTAGCTTTTGCGATTTGTTTATTAACTTTTTTCTTAACTGGTTTTTTCATGATAAAATGTCCATTAGAAACTTTCATTCCATGATTGAAACATTGTAAAGTCTTTTTCTATTTGAAAACGAGAAGCGGATAGATAGTCTAGAACCATCCGAAAACTCACATCCAGAGACGCGTTCAAAACTTGGCTTGCGATGGAACGAATCACACCTGCATGAGAAACTATTAAAACTCGATCTAGATTCTCCGAATGGATAGCATGAATGGTTTTTGCGATGCGATCTTGAAAGTCAGGTATGGCTTCTCCTTCGGGTGCGGGTTCATTGGGAAAGTTATTTAGAAAGGAAGAATACAATTCTTTATCATCTTCATCGACTGCAAGGTCAGAATGTGATTTAGACTCCCATCTTCCAAAGGAAATTTCTCTCAGCTCTTGTTTGAATATGAGCGGAATCGTTGGATCTAAATGAGATTTAATTGCTTCAGCCATTTCTGAACATCGAAGCAAATCCGATGATACAATAAGTTCTGGATCAAAAAGTTTTACTTTCTCGATGAAGCTATCCGATGGGGAAAAGGCTATCGATCTCGGATCCATCTGTCCGAGGAAGCGTCCATTCCAAATCTCGGGAAGTGGAGGGTGACGAAGACATAGAAGGTTCAAAATGGACTGCCATTGGATTTAAAATATATATCAATAAAAAATGCAAAATATACAAGAATCTCCATAACCTGATTTACAGCTCCGAGAGTATCTCCCGTATAACCTCGAATTTGCGATTTTAGATAAAAATGTGCGCAAAATAGCAAGAGTATAAAAAAACTAAACAGCAGAAACCAAATAACAGGAGAATATCCAAGAAACATGGAAACGATTATCCAACCAATCGCAGAGGAAAATAATGCCTTCGGAAGACTGACATCAAGAGCCATAGGTTTGTCCAGATTTCTATTGCCGACGTAAGGAAGAGTATAGTTGAGTGGAATTATAACAGTTCTTGCTAGCACATGAGCAACCAAGATTGCAATCCAACCATTCGATCTATCGAGAGATGACAAAAGTAGGAATTTGAAACCCATAAGAAAAATCAATCCCATAGTTCCATATGTTCCAAGTCTTGAGTCCTTCATTATCTCAAGCTTTCGCTCTACATTAAAACTCCCACCAAGTCCATCACAAGTATCAGCAAAACCATCTTCATGAAAAGAACCTGTGATGAGGATTCCTGCACCTAATGCAAACCAGACAACTAGCAGATTTCCAAAAAATGTAAAGCTAAAATAGTAAAGAGAGGCAAGGATTCCACCTACAATCAAGCCAACAAGAGGAGAGTAGTGGTGGCAAGTCCTTAGCAGATTGGGATGGTAGCGATGGGGAAGTGCCGGAATTCTAGTAAGAAACATCAAGCAGGCAGCAAACCTTCCGTATTCTCTGGCAAAAAAGTTTTTAGGCAACCAGTTATCATCTTCTAAATTATCAATATTTTTTGAATTCATATTTTCATCTAGGATAGTAGAATACTATAGCAGCTCCGACAAGACCAACGTATCAATAGAGAATTCTTGTACGGATGGAATGTGGATGTTCCTTGATTCGGTTTTTTAGTTCATCACCCAAATTCTTATCAATCTCCATGGATAGATAACCAATCTGCATAGATGTAGATAGATTTTGAGTCAAAATATTTCCACCCATATCACTTACTATACTATTGATATCACGTAAGAAACCTGGTTGGTTCTTATGAATATTTAGAATTCTGTGAAACCCTGGTTTGATTGTGCCAAGTTCAATATTGGGAAAATTTACCGATAGAGAAGTGGATCCGTTGTTGATGAATTTTAATAATTTTTCTGCGACTTCTGTTCCAATATTTTTCTGAGCCTC
Organism: Leptospira sp. GIMC2001; assembly: GCF_028462125.1. Taxonomy (NCBI): domain Bacteria; kingdom Pseudomonadati; phylum Spirochaetota; class Leptospiria; order Leptospirales; family Leptospiraceae; genus Leptospira; species Leptospira sp. GIMC2001. The sequence continues at coordinate 1,869,468 of NZ_CP115468.1, forward strand.
TTCCGTGCTTCCACCAATATGAGAAGTGAGAACAACATTTTCTAAATTGTGCAATGGAGATTTATAAGATTCACCATTTGCTTTAGGCTCTTCTGGAAAAACATCAACGGCAGCCCCAGCCAAATGACCAGACTTGAGTGCTTCAGTAAGATCATCAATTTGTAGAACTCGACCCCGAGATGCGTTGATCACGTAAGATCCTTTCTTCATTAGTTGAATATGTTTTTTCTGAAATAGATTCATAGTCTCTTCTGTTTCTGGAACATGAAAAGAAAGAAAATCTACATTCTTAAGTACGTCTTCGTAGGTAGGAAGTGATACTGCATTTCCAAGAGGAAGCTTGGTTTGGATATCATAAAAAATAACTTTCATACCCATTGACTCAGCAAGGACAGAAACTTGTGATCCGATATGGCCATAGCCAATGATACCTAGAGTTTTGCCTCGGATCTCAAAACATCCGTCGGATACTTTTGTCCATTTGCCTTCGTGATTGTTGCGAATCTGATCGGACAGTCTACGTGCGAGCATGATGATTTCGCCAATGACAAGTTCTGCGACGCTACGAGTATTGGAATAGGGCGCATTGAATACGGGAATTGCGCGACCTTCTGCTGCTTGCGTATCCACTTGGTTGGTTCCAATGCAAAAGCATCCAATAGAAAGAAGACGTTTCGCTTTTGCAATAACTGGTGCTGTAACATTTGTTTTGGATCGAATTCCAAGGATATGAATATCGGGAATTCTTTCGAGCAATTCCTGCTCAGTCAGGGCAGCTTTTTCTAAGCGGACATTGAATCCATCCGATTCGAAGAGTTGAAATGCGTCTCTGTGAATGTTCTCGAGTAGGAGAACATTGATTTTTTTCTTGGGATAAGAAACTTCCATAATTATTTTCCATAATCCAATGATCAAATGGAATGGAAATTGAAATTTTCTTTGCACTCGGAAAAGATTCTAAAACACTGGAAGTCAGAGGTATTTTACTTTGAAAAAAATTCTTATCATCTTCCTGACCATTAGTTTTCTTATTCTAATCAATTGCGGTAAATCTAAGTCAATGGAAATCATTCCTGAGCCGGTCGTGGATCAAGTGTCCATCATCTCCGATGAAATATGCTTAGATTCCATACTCTGGGTATTCCCCGCCAATCCATGCATTAGCGTCAAAGGAGAAAAGGACAATACAACACTCAAGACAAGATACTATTTAGTTTACAATTTGAGTAGCTTTGATGTAGAATTTCCTGTTGGAATCTCGATGCAATTGGGAACAAGTTACAATAATTTATTGAAAGTGAGTACAGAATACGGAGCGACTCTGCAATTGATATCCGAAATCCCAGAATCTTTGATTTCCACTATTCTTAATTCTGACAAAATCCTCTTAAGCTATACGAATCGAAAAGAAACTCGCAATATAGAGTTATCAGCGGGTGATAGATCGGATTTGAAAGACTACTTAACCAAGATTTCAAGCCAACTCAAGTCTGAGCCAAAATTGAAGATCGTTAAATAAATAAAATCGGACTATATTTCAATATCTTTGAATATTCAAATATAGTCTTCTGCTCGAGATTGATTATTCATTCTCGAGACTAAATCATTCAATTCTATTCTTTTCTCATAAGTGGGAAAAGGATAGTATCACGGATTGATTGGCTGTTGGTGAATAGCATTACCAGTCGATCGATTCCAATTCCAAGGCCGCCTGTCGGTGGCATACCATATTCTAATGCTCGAATATAGTCTTCATCCATCATAAATGCTTCATCGTCTCCAGCTTCTCTCTGTTTCACTTGGTCTTCGAAGCGAGCTTTCTGGTCAAAAGGATCGTTCAACTCGCTGAATGCGTTACCGATTTCACGGCCAGCAACATAGGGCTCAAAACGTTCAACATAGTTTGGATCATCTTCTCTCGATTTCGCAAGAGGGGAAATTTCTTTCGGAAAATCTGTAATAAATACAGGTTGGATAAGATTGGGTTCAACCAATTCAGAGAAGACATCATCGGCAACTTTCCAAATCGAAGTCGCTTTGGATGAATCCACTTTTACTTCTTTTGCCTTCGCCTTAGCTTCCTCGACTGATGTGATTTGGGAAAAATCGATTCCAGAATATTCTTTGATGATATCAACATATTTTTTTCTCTTCCAAGGAGCACTGATATCTATCTGATCTTTTCCATAAGCAAACTTGGTTCCGATCCCGATTTTTTCGGCAACGCCAATCACCATTTTCTCAGTGAGAGTAAGCATTGTCTCCATGTCACCGTAAGCCATGTAAACTTCGAGCATGGTAAACTCTGGATTGTGCTTGGTCGAAATTCCTTCATTACGAAAATTTCTATTCAATTCAAATACACGATCCATCCCACCGACGATCAATCTCTTAAGATAGAGTTCTGGTGCAATTCGCAGGAATAAATCCATATCCATCGTATTGTGATGAGTGATAAAAGGTTTTGCGGCTGCACCTCCGGCAATCACTTGCATCATCGGAGTCTCCACTTCGAGGAAACCTTCATTGATTAGAAAATTTCGAATTTCTTGTACAATTTTACTACGTGTTAGAAAGGTTTTCTTGACATGATCGTTAACAACAAGATCAACGTAACGCATTCTATAACGTTGTTCAACGTCCGAGAATGCGTCATAGATAACCCCATCTTTTTCCTTCACGGTTGGAAGAGGGCGTATGCATTTGGCAAGTAGTGTAACTTTCGTTAGATGAAGTGTGATTTCTCCTTTTTGTGTTCGAAAAAGAAATCCTTCGATACCAATATGATCTCCAAGATCGAGTGATTTGAAAATTTTATAATTGTCCTCGCCCATATCGTCGCGAGCAGCATAGATTTGAATCAATCCTTGTTTGTCTTTGAGATGTCCAAAACTTGCTTTGCCCATAACTCTTTTGGCATGCAATCTTCCAGCCATAAGATAGGATTTCTTTGTTTCTGCGTCTTCGTCTTTGAATGTATCAATTAAGTTTTGCGAGAAACCATTTGGGAAAAAACGAAGCGGATAGGGATTGATGCCTTGGCTTTCTAAGTCACGAACCTTTTGGATTCTTTGTTGTATGAGTTCGTTTGATTCTTTGTCTTCCATAATATTAGTAATAGCCTCTAAACTTGTAGTATATGTATAAAAATAGCTCTTTTGTCATATGTCCTACACCCGCTTCAGTTAGAAACCAATTTGTTGATGTATAACCTGAAGTTGCAGGGTAAATGGAGACTTCTATGCCGATTGGATTTAAGTTCTTTTTGTACGTATTCAAAATCCTCTGCGATTTGTACTCGTCTGTAAAAACCAAAATGGATTTTGAAGGATCATTTACGAGATTCTTAATCAAACCCTTGGAAATATAGAAACTAGATCCTGACTCGCCCTCTGACTGATTGATAAAAGAGATCTTTTCTTCCTTGATGCTAATATCCGATAGAGATTGCAGAATTTTTTCCCGTCTAGAATTTGCATCCTTATCAATGAGGATTTCCGAATCATTGCCGATTGCGCTTGGTAGAATGATCCATACTTTGTCAAAAATTTCTTTCTTATGCAAAGGCTCGATGAGTTTCCATTGTTTGAAAGAAGAGGTTGAACTCAGTTCGATGACGAGGATATCTGCCTTCTTCCAGAATCCACCGTATTTCAAAAGAACTGGACTGAATAAGATTAGAGCGATAAAGCCCAAGGAAGGAATTCCCACTCCCCAGAAAATCAATCTGGCTTTGGCAAATAAATCCCCGACGGGCATACTGGAAACAGGTCCTGGCATCTTCCGGTAAGTTCTCTCTGAAATCGGAATCTGACAAGAGAAAAACCAAAAAACTTGACTCACCACCTTCATTCCCTAACTTGGCATTACGTTTGCGCTCGGATGGTGGAATTGGTAGACACGCTACTTTGAGGTGGTAGTTCCGAAAGGTGTGGGGGTTCGAGTCCCCCTTCGAGCATATCTTATTACTACTCCCCACAATACTCTCACCTAAGCTAAATATCTTCTCACTGCTAGTTTTCACTTTACCTGAAGATAATAAATCACCTAAGTTCTTCTTGCTACTACTTCTAAGAGCTACTTGCTTGTTCACCGTATAACTGCTACAAGATAAAGACTCACCCTCTGTATAACTGCCTGTGAAAAATAACCTAGCTAAGTCCTTATTGTATCTTAAGTTTCCTAAGAAGGATAGCTCATCTAGATACACCTGAGACCACTTAGGTGACACGTAGTAGTATTCCAAAGAATATACTCACGGAGAGGCATGAAATTCATTTTGAGCTATAATAGCTATTTTGATCCTCATGCTGGATTCGAATCTATACCTGTTATAAAATACTTCCATATACTCAAATAGAAAAAATCGAGTTTTTTTATATCTTTTGTGGATTAAAAACTCTCTTTGTAATGTTGAGAAAAACGATTCGGCTGGAGCATTATCATAACAGTTATCTTTCCCGCTAATATTTTGAGTAAACCTTTTTATGATTTCCCTCTGTAGCTTGAGAAGGAGTTATTCTTTTTCTAATTCAAGTGGCCTTAAAAGAAGAATTACTTGAGAGGCAGCAACTATTCTTGCAATGCCTGCTGAAAATTCCCAAATCTAAATGATTGAGTGAAATTCTCATACTCTTTCTTTCAACAATAATAGTTGACCTTTCATAATACCATTTAAGAAGAATTAAGAAACTTATGATCCATCCAAAAAGCAAATTTCTGGTTTTCTGGGATATTCTGATTTTAAACTTCGTTATTTATATTGCTATCCAATATCCACTAAGGTATATTATACGATATGAACCTTCTGTTTTTCATCATTTAATGGATTATGTGACAACAATATTTTTTGTTTCGATTTAATAGTACAATTTCGAACAGGATACTTGAAGGGTGGTTATCTTGTGTTAGATCAAAAATCCTTTGCCAAAAGATATCTGAAGGGGCGAGATTCAATCAATTATTATAAAAGATCGTATAATCTTTAAGCGAATTTACTTAAATATAGCTTATCCCTATATTCCAGATCCCCTATATATTTCTCTTAAGATTCTGAATTTATTTTTCCCTTATTCTCAGCTATTTTTTGAGGTGTAAATATTTGTTGTAGTTTTATATTTTTTCTTTATGATAGACGATATATTCTCACTGAGTTCAAATTAGATATCAAAAATACGACTAATTTATTTCCAAATATTATACAATAATACAATTTTCGCGAGTATCTTTGCCTAAAAAATAAACAAGTTTCTAGAAAATTAAGGAAGCTTTATATTCATTGATTATGAATTTAAAAATTGACAACTATCTAAAAATTCTAATATTAGTTTATACATGCTCATGCATATTGTTTCAGGCTTTATTTTATTAGGATTTTTCTCGCAATGTATTCCATCAAAAATATTAGATCCTTGTGATCTCGAGAATCCGTCCTTTTCTGATACATTGGTTATGAAATCATTGATTGGTGACGATTCACCACACTGCGGAGTAAGCGTTCCTAGAGTTCCCGAAGACTCCATACCGCTCTGTGAGAAAGAGTCATTCGAAATCATCCAGACGAATAATTCAGTTGATTTTACATCCGAACTAAGGACGCAAAGTATTTTAGGAACCTCTGGGATAGCAACTGCTGATATCATTTCAATCCAAGGACTTAATGGAATGAACAAATGGCAAGGAGCTGTAATTGCACCTAATGGTAAATTATATGGAATTCCTTTTAACTCCACGAGTGTATTGATTCTAAACCCAAATGATAACTCAATTGATACAACGAGTATTTCAGGTCTAAGTGGATCTTTAAAATGGGTTGGTGGAGTTCTAGCGACTAATGGAAAAATTTATGGAATTCCATTTAACTCAGCGAGTGTCCTTATCATTGATCCAACTAACAATACTATAGATACTACATCGATAACCGGTTTCACGGATAATGGCAAATGGGTTGGTGGGGTTCTTGCCCCTAATGGAAAAATTTATGGAATTCCATATAATTCAACCAGCGTCTTAATTATAGATCCACAGAATAATACTGCAGAAACTACATCCATTACTGGTCTCATTGATAGTACTAAATGGGCAGGTGGAGTTCTTGCGCCTAATGGCAAGATTTATGGAATTCCATTTGACTCAACGAGTGTTCTTGTCATTGACCCGACTAGCAATACAGTGGATACCTCCTCGATGTCTGGTTTGACAGGATCTATAAAATGGTATGGAGGGGTACTTGCACCTAACGGTAAAATTTATGGAATACCTCGTAGATCAGAGAGTGTGCTTATTATCGATCCTATCAATAATACAACTGATACTAACACAATTACTGGGTTGACTGGCGATGATAAATGGTATGGTGGGGCACTAGCTCCAAATGGTCTCATTTATGGAATTCCAAATTTTTCAACAAGTGTATTGATTATTGATCCAACTAAGAATGTTGCAGATATTGCTTCGATATCAGGACTCTCAGGCAATGCCAAATGGATAAGCGGAGTGCTTGCAAACAATGGAAAGGTCTATGGAATTCCATTTACTTCAACAACTGGTTTAGTTATAGATACAAAATCTAATGGAATTCTCTGCAAAGCCATTACAGAGTCCGCTTATTTAAATAAATACTGATAAAGTGTAATTATTTTCCAATCCTCATTTATTAATTAATATCTTCTCACCAATTCTAGTGTCACCGGAATCTTTAACTTATATATATTAAATAAAATAATGAGTTATCGTTACTTAGGTAAAAACAGAGTTCTTAGATATTTAGAACGAAACTATGGTCTTAACTAAACAGACTAGCCTTATTTGATAAAAATAAATGCACTTTTAAGGTCGATTCTTAAGGATGAACATATTGGAAGAATTTAAAACGTTAATATAGGGGAATAAAAAATATAACTAATAAGTTTTGCAATTATTTTTATCCTCAATTCTAGCATTGCGGTTTAATATTATTATACTTGCAAATAAATATATATTAATTCTTTAATTTAGTTATCAATCAAAGTTTATGGGAAATCAATCTTATCCTTCAATCAATAATCAAGTGAGACATATTATGAAAGCTATACAATCTGGTTCTCGTTTAAAGGTGTCTGGAGAGGATGGAACTATGGCAGATTCCTTCACTGGAGCGGCCGAGATTCATGATTGGATAATTTCGTACGATTCTAAAGATGGGGTTTTCATTGGTGAATTGACTTGGGGAAATTTAGAGCACGGTGCTTCCTATGGACAAAAAGGTAGTTTTCGTTGGAACCAATCAGATTTTAAAACACGGTTACTTTTATCTTTGAATGCAAGTAAAAGAGAAGGGAATGCAAAAAGAAATTTCCATTGGTCATTAATACACTAAATTCAATAAATTATTTAATTTAGATAATTTGGATAGGCTTGCTATTCAGGATTATACTTATCTTCGAGCTTTATTAGTTGCATATAGTATCATGCACGGACTTTAGTCTTGGTTCTTGTTCACTTGACTAGATACAAATTGTTGGACGACAGAGTTTTTTAATCTACCAATCTAAACTACAATAATATTTCTGATTATGGCAGATACAATGCAGTTTTTGAGGATTTAAGAACTGAAGCGGACTTTTTGGAAAAGATTTAAATATTGACTAAAAAAAAATGTCCGAATTCACTTGATGATTGACGACTGAAGAAATAATCAAATCAGCATTGTAACCAGCTATAAATTAAATTCCTAAAAAGCATTTGTTTGTTGTTACTTGCATATATATTAAATGAAAATAGTATTTTCCAAAGATCATCTTTTAAAAGTATTTGTTTCAACATATCAGATCACGCGAGTTATTGATATTGAAGTCGACCAATTTTTGAATCCAACTGAAAACACTCTTCTTTGCGATTGGATTGATGGGATGGATTTAATAAGGAAGACAAATACTCAATTAGATCATTATAGAAACACTTTCAACTCTTCTATACCAGAAACTGACTTTACCAAATTATGGACTTCTAATACATCGACTCTAGGCGATCTCGCAGAAATTATATCCAAACACTCTGAACCAATGGAAATTAGCCCATGGAAATTTGGAGGCCGACAATCTAAACATGGAAGTATTTTAAGGTTTCTATTGAAAAAACTAAATTCTTTTGATTCGAAGAAACGAATAACTGGAACCACATCCATAAACACTCTAGCTAAAAAGAAAGATTGGTTTTTTGTTGATAAAATAAATACAGCATTTCCTGGAATACTTCCTCCACCGATATTTATATCCCATTCAAAGCTTGTCCCAATTCACATTCGTAGGATCCAGAAGTTTTTTCTAATCACATTAGTTGCTTTGGCCATAGGTCTAATATCATCTATTTTCTACAATTGGATAGAGTTATTTTTCGCATTTGTAATTTCACTATTAGCTTTAGTAATTAGTATGCTAATATATAAGAGGGTCATAAAGATTCCAAAGACTGACCATTATATTTTTCCTGGAATTGGAAGTATGCGAACACTTGTTTGTATAATATGTTCGAAGACGTAATGAGAATATCATGAAGAAAATTCTCTAATATCCAAATTGCATATTTTATCAGGAAGTCTGCAGTTATCTAATTAATTTCTATTATCTACATATTTTTTTTTAATTTTAATAATCTCCCTTTTGAAAATTTATTTCAGTTGTATAATATTCATTTCTATTTGATGTCCCTTTTTGTTTTGGAGATACGTAGAATAATTAAACCATTGTGAAATAAGTTTTATTTACTTGAAAAGTCGAATGACAATGTATAAAAATTCAATTTTTATTTTGTTTTTAATTATGAAAAGAATGGTGGGTGTGGGAAAGATGTAACTAAGGACTCTGGAAAAAAATAGAAATGTCAAAATGTAAAATAATGGAAATGCATAATGTTGGAATTGTAGTTGAATCTCTAGATAACGCAGTTTCTTTTTTTAAAGAAATTGGAATGACACTCGAGGGACGAATGCTTGTAGAAGGTGAGTGGGCTGGCCGAGTAACGGGGCTTGGAGATCAATCTGTCGAGGTGGCTATGATGGTAACGCCAGACGGGAATAGTCGTTTGGAACTCTCTCAATTTATTTCACCTAAAATCGTTTCTGACCATAGAAATTCACCAGTCAATTCACTCGGTTATTTACGAGTAATGTTTCGAGTTGATAATTTAAATGAATTGCTTCCGCGAATTGAGAAATACGGAGCTAAGATAGTTGGGGAAGTCGTCCAGTTTGGTGAAGTCTATAGGCTTTGTTACGTTAGAGGAACGGAAGGAATACTAATCGGATTGGCTGAACAACTTGGAAATGAAACTTCAGAAGATATTATGAAAAATTCTGAATATAATTAATCTTATCCCATATGTGATTTAAAGGTTAACTGCCTTATTTTTTTTTATTCAATTGAAATATTGGTCATCCTTGCAAATGTTTATGAAACAGTGTATTTCAATATTTTTTAATACAAAAGCCCAAGAATCGGTTTAGTATTCTCCCTAAATGAATCAATTCGACTGAACATCTTTTTGGCTATTTAGTAGTATTTTAGAATAGACAAATATACCTTACAATCATATGTTATTTTTGTCTAGAAAGATTAGAATTAAAAGATAATCAGGAATTTGTCCTAATGAAATTCGTAGCGATAAATGGGATTACGAGAGGACTAATATAAAAGATGATTCGTAAATGCTTATTTGCTATCAATTTATTTTTATTCTCATTCTGCAATTCGAATTGTATGAAGGCAGATCTTAGCAATCCATGCGATATTCTAACTGAATCATTTTTTAGTACCTTATTAGTAAAAAATACAATTGGAGATTCAACTCCACACTGTGGTTATAGTTTGAATTTTAATAGTAATGTTACTAGTCCAGCACCGTCTCCAACATTTAAAAGTCTAGCGACAATGCCAAGAGCTAATCACACTCTATTAAAATTTGAAGACGGAAGGATCAAGGGATGGGGGAATTCAGATCTTGGACAACTTGGTTATGGAAATATTAGCAGTATAGGGGACGGTAATCTCTCTATCAAAGATTCAAGTTTCATTCCAATTTCTCAACCCATCGCTCAACTAACGGCAGGTAGTAATTTTAGTTGTGCACTTTTTATTTCGGGCGATGTGCAATGCTGGGGTTCCGGCAATAATGGAAGATTGGGATATGGAAATACGAATAGCGTAGGTGATGGAGTTGGAATCAGCATTCAAGAAGCTGGAATTCTCCCGATAGGAGAGAATGTAATCCAGGTTCATGCAGGTTCTGATCATGCATGCGCTCTACTTTCCTCAGGCAATGTTCGATGTTGGGGATCTGGCAATAGTGGAAAATTAGGTTATAATAATATTGATAATGTAGGAGATGGGATAACCAGTATTCAATCTGCAGGGAATATAAATATAGGTGGAACAGTTACTCACTTAGCCGTTGGCTCTGATCATAATTGTGCTTTACTTTCGACCGGAACAGTTCGGTGCTGGGGTTTCAATGCTTCTGGACAATTGGGTTACAATAATACAATTAATGTTGGAGATAGTGGTGCTAATAGTATTATAAATGCTGGTGATGTTTCCATTGGAGGAACTCCTACCCAAATTACTATTGGATTTGCGCATACCTGCGTTCTACTTTCGACAGGTACTGTTCGTTGTTGGGGTGTTGGAAGTTTTGGTCGGTTGGGATATAATAACACAAATTCAATTGGGGATGGTCTTATAGGTGGTGATGTTCCGATTGGTGAGACAGCAGTTCAAATTACAGCCGGGTTTTCTCATACCTGCGCTTTATTATCGACTGGAAATGTTAGATGCTGGGGTTCTGGCGCTAATGGAAAATTGGGTTATAATTCTATAAGCAATATTGCAGATGGTGTTTCAGGTATTACAATCCAAAGTGCCGGAGATGTACCGATAGGTGAGGCTGTAAGGGAAATATCAGCAGGCGCGTCACATACTTGTGCTTTACTAGCTAGTGGTTCAGTTCGTTGCTGGGGAGCTGGTGCAAACGGAAAGTTAGGATACAATAGTATCGCTGATTTAGGTGATGGAGTAGGATCGACTATTCTCCAGGCTGGAGATATAGTTTTGGAATAAAGAATCTCTATGTGTTGTTATATGCTTACCTTTGTTATGAATCAAACTTATTGATCCTGTGTTCATCAAGAAACGCTCTGCTAGCGTATTCAAAATTGTAGATTTTCCAACACCGGAAGAACCAAGAAGGCAATAAGTCTTAGTTTTTAGAATTAAATTTTTTATTTTACTTATACCTTCTAAAGTCACACTGCTTAAAGTAATTATGGGTGTATGAAAAATTCTTTGATTGATTTCATAAAGGATTTCAACTTTTCTATCCGTATCAATTAGATCGATTTTATTCAATACAATGATCGGCTCAATTTTTGATGCGTTGCAAATTGTCAGATATCTTTCAATTCGATTAATATTAAAATTATGATCAACTGCAGTTACGATAATTCCATAATCTATATTCGTTGCAAGGATTTGAGATTCAAAATTTTTACTTACAGATTTTCTAGATAGTATTGTCCGCCTTGGATATATTTCATGAATAAGGCACTGACTCTCATCATATACAGTTATTGCGACCCAATCTCCAACAGCAGGAAAATCAAATCGATTTTCGGCTGTGAATCTTAATTTACCAGTTACTTCCGCTTGGTATTCAGAATTGATAGTTTTAACTATATATTTTTCTTTATGCTCGGCTACGACTCTTCCTACTTCAAATGATTGAAGATTATGATCTTTTGCGTATTGCTCTAAATCAATATTATATCCTAAATCTTCTAATGTCATTTTCTGATTTTTTGACCTCTAATTTTTTTACACTTGCAATCATTTATAAAATAATGGAACAATTACATCATTCTATTTTTAGGAACAAGTATGAAATTTTTTTCTTCCTATATCATTTTGGTTTTAATTGTAATCAGTGCAGCATTTAATAATTTATTGGCACAGAGGCTGATACGTGAAATTATTGGACCGGTAAATTTACCAGGAACCACCGAGAAAATAAGCTATAAAGATAAAGCAGTTCTTATGGAAGAAAATACTATACTTTACCTTGTAGAAGGAGAAGATCGAAAGAAGGTCAATTTATTCTTTGTAGAGATCAAAACTGGAAAATTCTTTCATTACTCACCTTCTATAATGGAGTATTTTGATAATAATAAGGAAATTAATATTACTACATTTTCCAAAAGATAACGGACGCGGCAGATTCTAATATTAGATTATGCGGAATCTGATAGTAAAGAAGTTCCACATACAGTTTCTTACGATATCAAAACCAAATCGGCAATTTGATTCTCCATTCCTTCGACTCCCTATGGATCACTTTATTCTCAGGACGTAAAGAGAATTTTTGTTGCATCGGCAGAAACTGGCGAAATGAGAATTTATCAAGCAGATACAGGCAAAGTAGTTACTTCCAAAAAAATTGGAAGCTATGGACATGGAAAGGGTTACTTGAAGGACAATGAAATTGCTTGGATACGTAACAGCGGAATCCATATTTACGATGATAAAACTTATAAACAAAAGAAAATCATTCCAACAAAAAAATACTTTCCGAAGGGATCCGTGAATGTTCAAGGTTCGACTGCTGATCCAAGTTTTGGAATCCTGCTTAGAAATTCCTTATCCGATCTTGGAGAGGATTATAAAATCTTGCAACCCGATAAATGATCTCGATTTTAATTTAAACTTAGCTTACACAGACTGGAAATAAATCTAAATTTGTTTTTGGATTGAAAATTTTCAAGGATGGATACGACGAATTCCTATTACTTGATATCTTTCTATGATAAATTCTATTTGTATAAAATGTATAAAATTTCGCGGTTTCTATAATAAGTAGACAAATTAAAAAAACTATTATATAGTTACTTAAGTTTTTTCCGATTTCTGTAATAAATGGAAGAAGAATTGAAATAATAGATAAAGATAGAAAAAGCTAAAAGGCAAGGCTACAATTATAAGTAAATTCTTCAAAGCGGACAGCAGTTCATTCTCACCAAGTAATACAAAACAAGAAGTCAATACCAAAAGACTGCATCCCCAATAGATACGAAGTCTATTCTTAGGTGTTAAGTTTCCTCTGTCTGATAGGATTCCAAGAACGTAGATTGCGGAATCAATTGAGGTTAAAAGGAATGTTGACATGGCTATTAAGGATAGAAGCGATGTTAATTTTGCCATTGGATAAAAGTTTAAAAGAGAGAAGAGGGATTTATAAATTGAAAGAAAGGATTCCCTTTGCTCTGGATAAAATTTGATGATTGAGAAAGCCTCTGTTCCAAAAATGGAAAACCAGATAAAACTTCCAATAGATGGAATCAGAATGCTACCAAGTAGATATTCGCGAACAGTTCGTCCTTGAGAAATTTTTGCTATAAAAATCCCGGTGAAAGGTGTCCATGATAACCAAAAAGCCCAATAGAAAACGGTCCAATCATTGATGAAATGGTCTTCGGCTTTGGAGTCGCCTAGATTCAAACTCAATGGTATAAAATCAACTAACAGCTCACAGATTGATTTTGAAAAATTAAAAAGTATGAGTAGCTTCTGTCCCCATAAGAATATAAAACCCATTAAGAAGAAGGCGAGCAATATGTTGAAATTGGAAATTCTACGAATACTTTTCTGAACACCTACCCACGCAGAAAGAGTTGCGAGCATTGCCAATATCGAAATAATAATCAGATGATTTTCTAAATTTAATTCGAATAAACCTTTCAGATGAATTCCCGTTAATATTTGTTTACTTCCTAAGGATAATACAGAAATGATTCCGATCATAGTTAGAATAATCAATAGAATTTGACTTGGAAAATTGAATTTGAATCTAAGAAAGGACTCATTTTGATCCATTCGAGAATTGATTACTAAGCCAAAAATACTGTAAAATGCCCAAGCAGTAAAACCCCAATGGAAAAAAGTATATTCTAACGATAAGATTTCAGGTGCGAGAGCTGACACGACTGGTGGATTTAAGAAATAATAAGTTGGCTCTTGAACTGCCCTTAGCAAGAGTCCTGCTCCCATACCTGTGCTATAGAGCATGGCAACCCAAGAAAAAAATCCATACTCTGGTTTCTCTCCATTTAATCTTTTGCCTCCAATGGGTAAACAGATAATGAGAACGACGGCAATAATCGAGATAAACCCCAAATATAGATAATAATAATTGAAGGAATCTAACAAAAAGTTCGTGGCAAGTTGAAGATTGAGAATAAATTCCTTCGGAAATAATACTGAGAACAAAATAATATTCGAAAACAAAAAACTAATTACTAGGATCGTTCTGTTTCGAAATAGAAAATTTAGATAAGATTTGGATATCAATTTATGAATTCACTGAGATATATTAGAATTTTTATATACGTTTATATTTTACACTATAGATTTACTTTCAGAAAGTATATATTAGAATTTAATACCTTTTTTATCTATTCTTTTCTCTCATTTTTTATTCAGCGCAAAATACTGCCTCTTCCTCGCTCGCAATGCGAATCCTTTGTTCACAATTTGTAATTTGATTGTGTATTGATTTTCTAAATTTACTGTAGTCACTGTTATCAATTTGTTTGAATTTCAATCTTCGT